>NZ_AJWE01000097.1:0-85172 GCF_000281145.1 Rhizobium sp. CF142
GATGACGGCAGCCGCCATCGCCGCCGAAGCCGGCGTGGACGATTTTCTCGCCCAGGCAACACCGGAGAACAAGCTGCAGCTTATCCGCGAGGAACAGGCAAAAGGCAAGCTGGTTGCCATGTGCGGCGACGGCACGAACGATGCTCCCGCCCTCGCACAGGCTGACGTTGGTGTCGCCATGAACACCGGCACGGTCGCTGCCCGCGAAGCCGGCAACATGGTCGACCTCGACAGCGATCCGACGAAGCTCATCGAGATCGTCGAAATCGGCAAGCAGTTGCTGATGACGCGCGGTGCGCTGACAACCTTCTCGATCGCCAACGACATCGCCAAATACTTTGCCATCATCCCGGCGATGTTCCTGACCTTCTATCCGCAGCTCGGCGTGCTCAATGTCATGGGCCTCGCCACGCCGCAGAGCGCCATCCTGTCGGCGATCATCTTCAATGCGCTGATCATCATCGCGCTGATCCCGCTGTCACTGAAGGGTGTGCGCTATCGTCCGATCGGCGCCGGCGCGCTGCTCTCCCGCAACCTGCTGATCTACGGTCTCGGCGGCATCATCGTCCCCTTCATCGGCATCAAGGCGATCGACATCGTCATCACGGCCGTCGGCCTCGCCTAAGGAGTTACAACAATGTTTAGAGAATTTCGTCCGGCAATCGTCATGATCGTTGCCACCACAGCTATCACCGGCCTTCTCTATCCGCTTGCCATGACGGGTGCCGCTCAGGCCATCTTCCCCTTCCAGGCAAATGGCAGCCTTATTGAAAAGGATGGAAAGGTCATCGGCTCCACGCTGATCGGCCAGGCCTTTACCAGCGACAAATATTTCCACGGCCGCCCGTCCGCCGCGGGCGACGGCTACAATGCCGCTGCATCCTCTGGCTCCAACCTCGGCCCAACCAGCCAGAAGCTGATCGACCGCGTGAAAGGCGACTATGAGGCTGCCAAGGCGACCAACCCGAATGCCGAGGTTCCCGCCGACCTCGTCACCGCTTCGGGCAGCGGCCTCGATCCGCACATCTCGCCGGATGCCGCCTATTTCCAGGTGCCGCGTGTCGCCAAGGCCCGCGGTGTCGATGAAGCCAAGGTCAAGGCGCTGGTCGATGCAGCCGTCACGGGCCGCGAACTCGGCCTGCTCGGCGAACCGACCGTCAATGTTCTGGCGTTGAACCAGAGCCTTGATGCTTCTATGACTCAGTAAAGGTTGAGAGCCCCGGAGCGCGGCAAGCGGGCCGGGGCTTGCTCGTGAAGAAAGACCGAACCGCATGCCAGACGACAACCGCGACCAGGCCGGCAGGCCCTCTCCCGATGCGCTTCTCGAAAAAGCCCGGGCGGAGTCGCGCGGGCGCCTGAAAATCTTCCTGGGTGCTGCACCCGGCGTCGGCAAGACCTATGAAATGCTGGTCTCCGGCCACGCCAAGATGGCCGATGGCCTCGACGTGGTGATCGGCGTCGTCGAAACCCATGGCCGCAAAGAGACCGAGGCGCTGCTTGCCGGTTTCGAAATTGTTCCGCGTGTGGAGATTGCCTATCGCGGCCAGTCGCTCGAAGAGATGGATCTCGATGCCATTCTCGCCCGCAAGCCCGATCTCGTTCTCGTCGACGAGCTCGCCCATACCAATGCCGAGGGCAGCCGCCATCCGAAGCGCTATCTCGATGTCAAGGAACTGCTCGACCGCGGTATCGATGTCTATTCGACGCTGAACATCCAGCATGTGGAGAGCCTGAACGACGTCGTTTCGCAGATCACCCGCATCCGGGTGCGCGAAACCGTGCCGGACTCTGTGATCGACATGGCTGATGACATCGAGATCATCGACCTGACACCCGACGACCTCATCAAGCGTCTTCACGATGGCAAGGTCTATGTGGCAAAGACCGCCGAGCGCGCGCTGACCAATTATTTCACGCCTGGCAACCTGACGGCGCTGCGCGAACTCGCCCTGCGCAAGACCGCCCAGCGCGTTGACGACCAGTTGCTGACCCATATGCAGGCGCATGCGATTTCCGGCCCGTGGGCCGCTGGCGAACGCGTGCTGGTGTCGATCGACGAGCATCCCCGCTCTGCCTCGCTGGTGCGCTATGCCTCGCGCATGGCCTCCCGCCTGCGTGGCCCCTGGGCCGCCGTCTATATCGAGACCAATCGCTCCATCAATCTGTCGGAAACGCAGCGAGACACGATCGCAGCCACCTTGCGGCTTGCCGAACAGCTCGGCGGTGAAGCAATCACCATTCCCGGCCGCGAAGTGACGGAAGAGCTGGTGCGCCACGCCACCGCCAACAACGTCACCCACATCGTTATCGGCGCCCCGAAGAAGCCGACCTGGCGCGAGGGGTGGTGGAACCGTTCGACGACCGACGAGCTGATCCGGCGGGCCGGCGATATCAGCGTTCATGTCATTTCCGGGAACGAGAAAGACACGGCTTCGCAGCGCGGCGTCAAGGCGGCTCCGAGCGCGCCGACGCTGAATTTCAGGGCCTATATCCTCTCGACGGCCTATGTCGCCGTTGCGCTGGCCGTTGGGGTGGTGCTCGACCAGGTTCTCGACGTGCGTAATCTGGCGCTCGTCTTTCTGATGGCTGTGCTGACGTCAGCAGTCATCCATGGGCTCAGGCCGGCGCTCTATACCTGTATCGTCAGCGCCCTCTCCTTCAACTTCTTCTTCCTGCCCCCGCGCTATACGCTGACGATCAGCGATCCTGAAAGCGTGCTGGCGCTCTTTTTCTTCCTCGGCGTTGCCGTCATCGCCTCCAACCTGACGGCCACGGTGCAGCGACAGGCAGTCGCCGCCCGGCAGAGGGCGCGAACGACGGAAGATCTCTATCTCTTTTCCAAGAAGCTCGCCGGCACCGGCACGCTCGATGACGTTCTCTGGGCAACCGCCTTCCAGATCGCTTCGATGCTCAAAGTGCGCGTCGTTCTGCTTCTGCCGGAGGATAATTCCATCGCGGTCAAAGCCGGTTATCCGCCCGACGATACGCTCGACGACGCCGATATTGCCGCCGCCCGCTGGGCCTGGGAGCACAATCATGCCGCCGGTCGCGGTGCCGATACTCTGCCCGGTGCCAAGCGCCTCTATGTACCGCTGCGCACCGGCCGCACCGCCGTCGGCGTCATCGGTCTCGACAGCGACCGCCGCGACGGCCCGCTGCTGACACCCGAGCAGCAGCGTCTTCTGGACGCTCTTGCGGACCAGGCCGCGCTCGCCATCGAGCGTGTCCAGCTCGTCGCCGATGTCGATCGCGCCAAGCTTGCGGCAGAAGCCGATCGCCTGCGGTCTGCCTTGTTGACCTCGATCTCACACGATCTGAAGACGCCGCTTGCGGCGATCCTCGGCGCATCCGGCACGCTTCGCGACTATTTCGATTCCATGCCGGCGGAGGATCGCACCGAACTTCTCTCGACCGTGGTCGATGAATCCGAGCGCCTCAACCGCTTCATCGCCAACCTGCTTGACATGACGAAGATCGAATCCGGTGCCATGGAACCGAATTATGCGCTGCACTACGCTGGCGACATCGCCGGCACCGCCTTGCGAAGGGCCGCCAAGATCCTCGACCACCACAGGACAGAGATGACGATCGCCGCCGACCTGCCCATGGTCCGCGTCGATCCCGTTCTCTTCGAACAGGTCCTTTTCAATCTGCTCGACAATGCCGCCAAATACGCGCCCGAGGGCTCTGTCATCCGCATCGAGGGTTGGGCGGATGCCGATAATGTCGTCGTACAGGTCTCCGACGAAGGCCCGGGCATTCCTCCTGCGGACCTCACCCGTGTCTTCGACACCTTCTACCGTGTGCGCAAGGGCGATCAGGTGCGCGCCGGCACCGGCCTCGGCCTCTCCATATGCCGGGGCTTCATCGAGGCAATGGGCGGGACGATCACCGCCGGCAATCGGACGGACCGGTCCGGGGCCGTCTTCACCATCCGCCTTCCCAAACCGAATGACATTCCCAAACTGGATGAACTCAAATGACCGGTTCAGCCGTCAAAATCCTCGTCGTCGACGACGAGCCCCCGATCCGCAAGCTTTTACGTGTCGGCCTCACCGCGCAAGGCTATGAAGTGCACGAAGCGCCGAATGCCGGTGCGGCCCGTCAGTCCGTCAAGGACGATCAGCCCGATCTCATCGTGCTCGATCTCGGCCTTCCCGACATGCCGGGCCATGACCTTTTGCAGGAATGGCGCGAGGACGGGCTCACTATGCCTGTCGTCATCCTCTCGAGCCGCACCGACGAGGCCGGCATCGTCAAGGCGCTGGAGAGCGGTGCCGACGACTATGTAACGAAGCCCTTCGGCGTCAACGAACTCGGTGCCCGTATCCGCGTGGCGCTCCGCCACCGGCTGCAGCAGCAGGGCGAAAAGGCGATCTTTCAGACGGGCGGGCTGTCAATCGATCTCGTCAAGCGCATCGTCAAGGTCGACGGCAGGGAGATCAAGCTGTCGCCGAAGGAATACGACATCCTGCGCGTACTCGCTCAGCATGCCGGCAAGGTGCTGACACATCAATTTCTTCTGAAGCAGGTATGGGGGCCGGCGGCGGACGTGCAGTATCTGCGCGTCTATGTGCGCCAGCTGCGGCAAAAGGTCGAGCAGATTCCCGACCAGCCACACTATATCACCACCGAGACCGGCGTCGGCTACCGTCTCCGTGAGCCTGACTGATACCTGCCGAAAACAGCATCGAGAATGAAATGAACCTCTCTAATATCATCCGGCCGGAGTACACCTTCATCGGCCTGTCGGTGACGACCAAATGGCGCGCGCTGCAGACGATTTCCGAAAAGGCCGGCAAGGCCTTCGGCATTGACGGCCAGACCGTGCTGAAAGCGCTTGAATCCCGGGAGAAGCTCGGCTCCACCGGCATCGGCAACGGCATTGCCGTTCCCCATGCGGCCATCAACGGTATGACGAGCCCACGCGGCCTGCTGATCCGTTTCGCGCAGCCGCTGGATTTCGATGCGATCGACGATATCCCGACGGACATCGCCTTCGTACTGCTCTTCGGGGAAAACAATCGCGGGGAATATCTGAACGTGCTTGCCGCTATCGCCCGCAGGCTTCAATCGGAAGGCGTCCTGGCGGCCATGCGCAAGGCCAGGAGTGTCGATGAATTCTACTCGGATTTCATCGCGGATTCGCGCGTGTAAGGAAAAATTCGCTTCCGACCTTCTCCCCGCCGAAGCGGGGGGAAGGCAAATCGAGAACAAGGGGCCGCTTCGGCCCCTTTTTATTAGAAGTCGCGCTGGAGACGCAGGAAACCGAAGGTTTCGTCGTCGCCGTCTTCTTCGTCGTGATACTGAAGGCTGAGCTTGCTGCGCAGATTTTCAACGATCTGGTAGTCGACGGTCACGCCGGTCGTGTAGGCGCTGCCGCCGCTGAAGCCCTTGCCGTCAGCATCGAGATCGATCTTGTCGAAGTACTGGAAGGCCGGGGTAACGGCCCACTTGTCGGTGAGCTTGACCTTGTACTCAGCAGCGATCGTCCATTCGGACTCTTCGTAGTAGTAGTTGGCGCCGCTAGCCCAGATGCCAGCGAGGCCGAGGGTGCCGGGGCCGATGTCGGCATACAGGATTGCGCGGATGGCGCCTTCTTCGTTGTCGGTATCGTAGCTACCAAGCAGGTAGCCGCTGAATGCACCGCTCTTGAAGGAAACCTGGGTTGCAACGCCGAAGTTGTTCGGGCCTTCGCCCGGCTTCTCGGCATAGGCTTCTTCAAGTTCGTCGAGCGAGATACCGGCCGTGAAGTTGTCGGTCTCGTACTGATAGCGGATCGAGTTGTGGGTCGTCTCGTTGCTCGAGAGCGTGTCCGTCTCGCCGCTCAGATCGTCATCCCACCAGCTGTACTGCTTACCAACGCGGAAGCCGGCGATATCGATGTAACCTTCATCGAGCGTGGTGGTCTGGTTGGTGGCGTTGTCAGCGTTGGTACGCAGCGTGATCACGCCCGTGAGCGTGCCGAACTCGGTGTCGTTCTTGGTCTGGAAGGTGACCTGACCACGGGTAACGGCATCCCAGTCGGAGTCGTTGGTGTCCCGATTGCCGCCGGCGTTCTGGCCGACGTTAACCTGGAAACGGATATAACCGCTGATCTGAAGGCAGGTTTCGGTGCCCGGGATGTAGAAGTAGCCAGTCCCGTAGGCGTCGCAAACGCGAACATATTCTACGGGTTCCGGCTCGGCTGCGACGATAGCGTCGGCTGCATGTGCTCCGGAAACCGCTGCAAGGGCGGCAACAGAGCCAAGAAGGATAGTTTTAATAGACATCAGAAAGACCTTTTACGGTTTGAAAGAGGCAAGCGGTGCTTCAAGGACACCCCCACCATCGGTCGCCGAATCCCAACGACCGGAAGTCCATGTAGGCACTCGAAAACGTCAGCGCTGCAAAAGATGACTAAAAATCGACACACCAATGTCACTTTCGGGATCGAACTGTGGCAGAAAAATCACGACTGTGGCGTTGCGCCTTAATTGGCCGCGGCCAACTGACAGCACGTCCCATTCGCAATCACCCGCTGAAAATGGGATGGCTTTCTAAGGTTGGTCCCCGGAACCGGAACAATCTTCGTTTCATTATACGACCTAGTTGATAGAGTTTAGCGCATAACCACGGAGGGTTCCCATGCAGACTTTAAGGCTCACCCGGCTCATCGCGGCCGCGGTCATGGCAGGCAGCTTTGCGATCGGCAGCGTCGCGCCGGCCTTCGCCGACCAGACGCTTCTGAACGTGTCCTATGATCCGACACGCGAATTGTATAAGGATTTCAACGTTGCCTTTGCCGCCAAGTGGCAGAAGGACACCGGTGAAACCGTGACGATCCAGTCATCGCACGGCGGCTCCGGCGCCCAGGCCCGCTCCGTCATCGACGGCCTCGACGCCGATGTCGTCACCCTCGCGCTCGAAGGCGATATCGACGCCATCGCCAAGAAGACCGGCAAGATCCCGGCCGACTGGAAGACCAAGTTCCCCAATAATTCGACGCCTTATACCTCGACGATCGTCTTCCTCGTCCGCAAGGGCAACCCGAAGGGTATCAAGGATTGGGGCGACCTGGTCAAGGAAGGCGTCCAGGTCATCACGCCTAACCCGAAGACCTCCGGCGGTGCCCGCTGGAACTTCCTGGCTGCCTGGGCATGGGCCAAACAGGCCAATGGCGGCGACGACGGCAAGGCGCAGGAATACGTGACGAAACTGCTGCAGCACGTTCCGGTTCTCGATACCGGCGCACGCGGCGCCACGACCACCTTCGTCCAGCGCGGCCTCGGCGATGTCCTGCTCGCCTGGGAAAATGAAGCCTATCTCTCGCTCGAAGAACTCGGCCCCGATCAGTTCGAGATCGTGACCCCCACCTTCTCGATCCGCGCCGATCCGCCTGTCGCAATCGTCGATGGCAACGTCGACAAGAAGGGCACCCGCAAGGTCGCGGAAGCTTATCTGAACTACCTTTATTCGGATGAAGGCCAGAAGATCGCGGCAAAGCATTATTACCGCCCGATCAAGCCGGAAGCAGCCGATCCGGCTGATATTGCCCGCTTCCCGAAGCTGACGCTCGCCACGATCGACGACTTCGGCGGCTGGAAGGATGCACAGCCGAAATTCTTCGGCGACGGCGGCGTATTTGACCAGATCTACAAGCCTGCCCAATAATAGGTCTTATGAGCGCACATAACCCCACACGGTGGCGGTTCAAGCGGCCGAGCGTCATTCCGGGTTTCGGACTGGCGCTCGGCCTTACCTTGATCTGGCTTACCCTCATCGTCCTTATCCCGCTGTCCGGCCTTGCCTGGCGGTCGAGCGCACTCGGCTGGGAGAAGTTCTTCGGCATTGCATTCGACCAGCGAACACTGAGCGCGCTGCGCATCAGCTTCGGCTGCGCCTTCATCGCCGCCTGTCTGAATGTCGTCTTTGGCGTCATCCTTGCCTGGGTCCTGGTACGTTACCGGTTCCCCGGCAAACGCATTATCGACGCCATGGTGGACTTGCCCTTCGCCCTGCCGACGGCCGTCGCCGGCATCGCACTGACAACCCTCTACGCTCCGAACGGCTGGGTCGGGCAGTTCCTGACGCCACTCGGCATCAAGATCGCCTTCACGCCGGCCGGTATCGTCGTCGCCCTCATCTTCGTCGGCCTGCCCTTCATCGTGCGAACGGTCCAGCCGGTTATGGAAGAGATCGACAAGGAAGTGGAGGAGGCTGCCGCCACACTCGGCGCCAATCGCTTCCAGACAATCGCACGCGTGCTGCTGCCGGGCCTTGCACCCGCAGTACTAACGGGTTTCGCCCTTGCCTTCGCCCGCGCCGTCGGTGAATACGGCTCGGTCATCTTCATTGCCGGCAACCTGCCGTTCAAATCGGAAATCGCCCCGCTGCTGATCATCATCAAGCTCGAAGAATACAACTACGCGGCGGCAACCGGCATTGCGGCGATCATGCTGGTCATCTCCTTCACGATGTTGCTCGTCATCAATCTCATCCAGAGCTGGAGCAGACGGAGGTACGGTTATGGCGTCTAGTGCTATCCCAAACGCCGCATCGGCTGAACAGCACAAGCTCCATTCGGCGGTCACCGAAAGCAAGGCCGCCCGCATCGTGCTGGTCGTGGTCTCGCTGCTCTTCCTGCTATTAATCCTGCTTCTGCCGCTGGCGGCAGTCTTCGTCGAGGCCTTCCGCAAGGGGATCGGTTCATTTTTCACGGCCCTTCAAGATGCCGAAACCTTCTCGGCCATCCGCCTGACACTGATCGTCGCCGGCATCAGCGTGCCTTTGAACCTTACCTTCGGCTTAGCCGCCGCCTGGGCCATCGCCAAGTTCGAATTCAAGGGCAAGGCGTTCCTGACCACACTGATCGATCTGCCCTTCTCGGTTTCACCCGTTATCTCGGGCCTTGTCTTCGTGTTGCTCTTCGGCGCCAACACCTGGCTCGGCCAGTGGCTGAGCGCAAACGACGTCAAGATCCTGTTTGCGGCGCCGGGGCTGATCCTCGCCACCATGTTCGTCACTTTCCCCTTCGTTGCGCGCGAGCTCATTCCGCTCATGCAGGAACAGGGAACGCAGGATGAGGAGGCGGCCCTTTCGCTTGGCGCGAGCGGCTGGCAAGCCTTCTGGCACGTCACGCTGCCGAACATCAAATGGGGCTTGCTCTACGGCGTGCTGCTCTGCAATGCCCGCGCCATGGGTGAGTTCGGCGCCGTGTCGGTCGTATCGGGCCATATTCGCGGGCAGACCAACACGATGCCGTTGCAGGTGGAAATCCTCTACAACGAGTATAATTTCACCGGGGCCTTTGCGGTCGCTTCGCTTCTGGCCTTGCTTGCCCTCGTAACACTTGTTTTGAAGACGCTGCTGGAAATGCGCTATAGCGCCGAAATCGCCGCCAGCCGGCGGCACTGAAGGAATTAGAATGGAAGTACGCGTCCAAAACATACGCAAGGAATTCGACCGCTTTCCGGCGCTGCACGATGTCTCGCTCGATATCCGCTCAGGTGAATTGATCGCATTGCTCGGCCCCTCCGGCTCCGGCAAGACCACGCTTCTGCGCCTTATCGCCGGCCTTGAAAGCCCGACCGAGGGCCAGATCTTCTTCGGCGAAGAGGATGCGTCGAGGAAAACAGTCCAGCAGCGCAATATCGGCTTCGTGTTCCAGCACTATGCGCTTTTCCGCCATATGACAGTGCTCGACAACGTCTCCTTCGGCCTGAAGGTGCGCAATGCGTCGCGCCGTCCGCCGAAGGCGGAAATCCGCAAGCGAGCGCTGGAACTGCTCGACCTCGTACAGCTTTCGGGTCTTGAAAAGCGCTATCCGGCGCAGCTTTCCGGCGGCCAGCGCCAGCGCGTGGCCCTTGCCCGCGCCATGGCGGTCGAGCCGAACGTCCTGCTGCTCGACGAGCCCTTCGGCGCGCTCGATGCGCAAGTGCGCAAGGACCTACGCAAATGGCTACGCGAAATCCATGACCGCACCGGCCACACCACCGTCTTCGTCACCCACGATCAGGACGAGGCGATGGAGCTTGCCGACCGCGTCGTCGTCATGAGCCAGGGTGCAATCGAGCAGGTCGGCACGCCGGACCAGGTCTATGACAGCCCCAACTCGCCCTTCGTCTTCGGCTTCGTCGGCCAGTCGAACTGCCTGCAGGTGGAGGTCGCCGGCGGCGATATCCACTTCGAGGGCCGCTCGCTCGGCCTCAATGCCGAGAGCGAGGCCGATGGCGCTGCACAGCTCTATTTCCGCCCGCACGATGTCCGGCTCTGCGAATCCGCCGAGAACTGCATCGCCGGCCAACCGGTCGCCAGCCGGCGCGTCGCGGGCACCCGCCATATCGAACTCGACATCGGCAAGGACCGCCCGCATATCGAAATCGAGCTTCCGCCGAGCGAGGCCGACAGGCTCGACCGGTCGCGCGTCGCCTTCAAGCCAACACGCTGGAAGCTTTTCCGGAATTGACATCCCCCAACACCGGTTCCCGCCAGAATCGCATTTCGGCGGGAACCCTTTGTTATTTTTGTGATCTCCGGTTGTTTGTATTTTTGTCACATGCCGGGTAAAACGTTTTCGCTTAGATCGAAAAGGGCTGGACTAATTCCAATAGGAGGCACCTGGCGTTGAGGGCGGAGATTTCCTTTGGAAAATCCCTGGTCGGGATTTTATTCGTAGGACTGGCAGCCGCGAGCTGCACGACGACACCGAAACCGGCGACAGCGCCGGTTAAAGCCAAATCGAAACAGGTTCAACCGGCAAAAGTCACTTTCAATTACACCACAAAAGATCGCGACTGCCTGAAGCGGGCGATGTACTTCGAATCGCAGCATTCGGATGAGGATGGCTATCTGGCCGTCGGCAGTGTGGTTATGAACAGGCTGACCTCCGGCGCCTATGCTGACTCCATTTGTGGCATCGTCGCCCAGAAGAAGCAGTTTGCGCCTGGCGTCATGACGCGCGAGGTCAAGCCGCAGGCAGAGCCGGAGCTTGCGACCGCGGCTGACGCGATCCTGAAGGGCGAGCGCCATCCGGCCGTGAAGGACGCGATGTTCTTCCACACCGCAGGATTGAAATTTCCTTACAATAACATGCACTATGTGACGGTCGCGGGCGGCAACGCCTTCTACGAGAAGCGCGACGAAGATGGAACGCTCGAAACGCCGCCACCGCTGCCGTCATATGAAGTCGCGATGAACTATGTACCCGGCGAGAGTATGCTGCCGCCACAGTTCGAGGTGCTGATCCCGTCAGATGTTCCGGTACCGATCCCGTCCCCAGACCCCGCGCCGACGGCAAGTACCAACCCGTTGCCGATACCAGCAGCGACCGCGATCGAGCCTGAACCCGGCACGCCGATCGCCATCCCGACACCGCGCCCTGCCTATGACAGCGTGATGCTGCGGCCAGGCATTTCGGCAAACGGCGGCTGATTGCGGAAGAATGAAGAGCGCTAGGCGCGCTCTTCCCAGACCTTCGCAAGCTCCACGATCGTCCTGACAGCCTTTTCCATATCCTGGCGGCTGATCCATTCGAGCGGCGAGTGGAAGGCGTGACCGCCAGCGAAAATGTTGGGGCACGGCAGACCCATGAAGGAAAGACGCGAGCCGTCAGTGCCGCCGCGGATGCTGCCGCGCACCGGCGTCATGTCCGCCCGGCGTACCGCCTCGACAGCGTTCTCGACGATCTCAGGATGACGGTCGAGCACCACCTTCATATTGCGGTACTGTTCCTTCACGTCGAAACGATAGGTCGAGCCCGGATAGGCCTTCATCACATCCTTGACGATCGCTTCGAGCATGGTCTCCTTTTCGGTCAGACCCTCGTCGGTGAAATCGCGAATGATGAGGCTGATCGCAGCCTTTTCCATCGAGCCAGCCACCCCCGTCGGATGGATGAAGCCCTGCTTCCCCTCAGTCGTTTCCGGGGTAATCTCCTTCGGCAGCCGGTCGATAATCGCGCCGGCGATCTTGATGGCATTTTCCATCCGGTCCTTGGCAAAACCCGGATGGATTGCCACGCCGGCGATGACGATATCGACGCTATCGGCCGAGAAAGTCTCGTCCTCGATATGGCCGGCGGTTTCGCCATCCATCGTATAGGCAAATTCCGCGCCGAGCTTCTTCAGATCGACCTTGTTGACGCCACGGCCGACCTCTTCGTCCGGCGTAAACAGGATCTTGATCGTCCCATGCTTGATCCCGGGATTATTGACGAGGATCTGCGCGGCGGCCACGATTTCCGCCAGGCCCGCCTTGTCGTCGGCGCCGAGCAAGGTCGTTCCATCGGTCGTAACGATATCGTTGCCGATCTGGTTCTTCAGCTCAGGATGTTCTGAAACACGGATCACCCGGCTCGGATCACCGGGAAGCTGGATATCCCCGCCCGCATAGGCCTTCACCATCTGCGGTTTGACGTTCTTGCCGGTGAAGTCGGGCGCAGTATCCATATGCGAGCAGAAGCAGATGACCGGCACGCTCTTGTCGGTATTGGCCGGAATGGTCGCATAAACATAGCCGTACTCATCGAGATGCGCATCCGAAAGGCCGATCTCCTGGAGTTCCTCAACCAGAACCCGGCCGAGATCCTTCTGTTTTTCGGTGGTCGGCTGCGCGGATGAGGCGGGATCGGATTGGGTGTCGATGACGACATAGCGGAGAAAACGGTCGAGAACAGTGTCTGTCATAATATCCATTCCAGCATGATCATCATCTGATCATATAGCCATCGAAGACCCTGTGATGAAAGCTCTTTTCCGCTCCCTGCGGACTAAGCGCGGGCGAGTGTCTGCATCGATACCACATGCGATAGCAGCCGGTCGTTCCTGACCTCGTGGACCAGAAAGGAGGAAGCGTCAAGAACGGCAAGATCAGCCTGATCCCTGAGAAGAAGCGGATTGGGCGGGCAAAGCGAACCGCATGTCTGGAGGGCGATCAAGCCCACCCTGCTGGAAACTGGCCGGTGAACATGGCCGCAGAGAATTCCAAGTGGCGGACGTCCCCCCGCGTTCAAAAGCTCGAGAAGTGCATCGGCATTTCTGCACCCGACCTGATCGAGCACTTCTATGCCGATGCCGAACGGCGGCTGGTGCATGAAGAGGAGAAAGGGCGTCGCAACATCGGCGAGCCTGCTCTTCAGCCACGACAGATGCGGCCGGATATCGCCATGGCTTTGGCCGGCTACCGTTACATCGACGCCAACAAGGGTCGCGTCATTGAGAGCAGCCTGGAAATGCATCGACCCCGACGTGCCTGCCCACTTGCCAACTTCGGCAAGCTCGGCTCGCATCACCGATTGATCATCACCGTTACCCGGCAAGAGATAAGTGGGAAAATCCAGCGCCTGCAGGCTTTCCGCAATCTGGCGATAGCCCCGTTGCCATCCGTCGTCCACCAGATCACCGGTCAGGACAAGCGCATCCGGCCGGAAAGCCTTCAACCAATCGATTGCTCTTTCGAATGCGAGCAGCGACGGACTATCTGGACTGGCATGGATATCGGATATCTGCGCAACAAGCATATCGCCCCCCTCGCTCCCTGAGGAAGGCAGTATGCCGAAAGCGACAGTTGCATTCTATCGCCTTCCTTCCGTTCAATCGACGCGATTGCCCTCACCGTTGAACACATGCAGATGCTTGGCCGGAAAGGCGACATTGACCTTCGGTCCCGCACTCAGCGCCTCACGATCGAGCGTGAAGATCTTGAACGGCAGGCCATGCAGCGAAAGATGCAGGATGATGCCGAAGCCGGTCGGCTCGACGAGCTCGACATCGGCGGTAATCCCGGCCCCATTATTTGTCATGACGACATGTTCAGGCCGGATGCCAAGCGTCACCTTTTCACCGTTCGACAAGGGCAGCGACGTGTTGAGCGGCACAATCGTGCCGTCCTTCAGCTTCACGCCGCCTGCGTCATAACTCGCCTCGAGGAAGTTCATGCCGGGCGAGCCTATGAAGCCCGCAACGAAGAGGTTGGCGGGGCGATCGTAAAGCTCCAAGGGGCTGCCGACCTGCTGCACGACCCCGCCATGCATGGCGACGATCCGGTCCGCCAGCGTCATCGCCTCGATCTGGTCGTGGGTCACGTAGATCGAGGTTGCCTTGAGGTCGCCATGCAGTTTCTTGATTTCGGCGCGCATCTGCTCGCGCAGGCGCGCATCGAGGTTCGACAGCGGCTCGTCGAACAGGAAAGCCTTCGGCTGGCGCACGATGGCTCGGCCCATGGCGACACGCTGGCGCTGGCCGCCGGACAGCGCCTTCGGCCGCCGTTCGAGCAGTGGATCGAGGCCGAGCTTGGAGGCGGCACTTGCCACCGCGCTGGCGATCTTTTCCTTCGCCGTCTTCCTGAGCTTCAGGCTGTAGCTCATATTGCCGGCGACATTCATGTGCGGATAGAGCGCATAGGACTGGAACACCATGGCGATGTCGCGGTCTTTCGGATGCAGCTCGTTGACGCGATTGCCGGCAATGCGGATCTCGCCGGCGGTTACCTCTTCGAGGCCCGCAATCATGCGGAGCAAGGTCGACTTGCCGCAACCGGACGGGCCGACCAGTACGACGAATTCGCCGTCCTTGATCTCCAGGTCGACGCCCTGCAAGACAGGAAAATGACCGTAGGATTTCTGGATATTCTTGATGTCGATCGATGCCATATGACTAACCCTTGACCGCACCGGCCGTCAGGCCCTGCACGAGATAACGCTGGATGAGCAGGAAGAAGAGGCCGGCTGGAATGAGCGCCATGATGCCCGCCGCCATCATCTGCCCGAAATCCACGGAGAATTTCGAAACGAAGGTGAGAAGACCAACCGGGAAGGTCGCCGCATCATTGCCGTTGATCAGCATCAGCGCGAAGAGAAGCTCACTCCAGGCCGCCGTGAAGACGAAACCGAGGGTCGCCGCAATGCCTGGCAGCGTTAGCGGCAGGATGATCTGCCGGAAGGCCGTGAACTGGGTGGCGCCATCGATCATCGCCGCCTCCTCGAGATCCTTCGGAATGCCGTCGAAGAAGGACTGCATCAGGAAGGTCGCGAAGGGCACGTTGAACGCAGTGTAGACGATGACGAGGCCGGTCAGGCTGTTCGTAAGATGCAGCGGCGACAGGATCTTGAAGATTGGCGCCACCAGCATGACGAGCGGGAACATCTGGGTCAGCAGCATCAGCGCCACGATCCAGTATTTCGCCCGGAAGGTGAAGCGCGACAGCGCATAACCGGATAGCGAGGCACAGATCGTCACCGTGATAGCCGTCGAAGCCGAGACGATAAGGCTGTTCTTGAAGAAGGTCGGGAAGGCGCTGTGTTCCAGTACGAAGCTGTAATGCTCCCATGTGGTCCGAGACGGCCACATACGCACACCCTCCGTATAGAGCAGATCATTCGGCGTGACCGAGACCTTCAAGAGCCAGAAGAGCGGGAACAACGCAAAGATGACATAGGCGAGGATCGCCAGACGGTGTGCGACAATCGGAAGAATGGAATGTCTCATGGCTCAATCCTTGGCCAGCAGGCTCTGCCGCAGCAGGATGATCAGCATGGAATAGGCGAGAAGCAGCACCAGCAGCACCAGCGCGATTGCCGATGCATATCCGAAATCGAGCCGCTTGAAGGCCTGGGTGAAAATGTAGCTGGCGACGATCTGCGTCCTGTCCGCCGGGCCGCCGCCGGTCATGACGACGATAAGATCGGCGAAATTCGAAATCCAGACGGTACGCAGCATGACGGTAATGGCGATCGTCGGCGCCAGGAAAGGCAGGGTGATCGAGCGGAAGCGCTGGAACCAGCCGGCACCATCGATCGAGGCAGCCTCATAGAGATCGCGCGGGATCGCCTGCAGGGCAGCAAGCAGCGTGATCGCAAAGAAGGGAATCCCCCACCAGACATTGGCAATGATCGGCCCCCACATCGCATATTGCGGATCAGAAAGGATGTTGTTCGGCTCGCTCATCAGCCCGAGCGCAAAAAGCCAGTGTGGGATAGGCCCGATGACGGGGTTGAAAAGCCAGGCCCAATTGAGGCCGGCAAGGAATGACGGCACCGCCCAGGGGAGGAAGACGAGAGCCTGGATGACCCCCCTGCCCCAGAATGGCTTGTCGAGTAGGAGGGCGAGGATCAGACCGAAGATGAATTGCAGGATGACGGAAGCGCCAGTCCACCACAGCGTATTGCGGAGCGCGCCGTAAAAGGCCTTGTCCTGGGAAAGCTCGCGGAAATGCTCCAGCCCAATGAAGCCACCCGAGAAGGGATTGAGAAGCTGGATATCGCGGAAGGCATAGGAGACGCCGATAACCAGCGGCACCAGCATCACCGCAATGATCAGGATCAGCGAGGGCGCGCTATAGAGATAGGGACCAGAGGCGTCGGCCAGGCGGCGCAGCCATGGTCGGCGGTCGTGGCGCATCTCGAGCGTGTCGGCGGTGATGGTCATTTACCCGATACTTCCCCTTGCGGCGCTTCGGCGCGCCGTCTGTCGTTGCATGACCGGCGGCGGAAGATCTCCGCCGCCGTTTGCGATTTTGGCCTTACTTCTTTGTGAGGAACTTCTGCTGTGCCTTAGTGAGGTAATCGGCCCACTGGTCGGCGAGATCCTTGGCCGAGATGTCACCGAGCATCGCCTGCTGCGAGGTCTTGATCGCCATAGAGTCCTTGAAGAAGGCGAATTCTTCGAGGTAGGTCGGCATCACCGTCGGGACGGTGTCCTTGTCGGCGAGTTCCTCGAACCAACCCTTGAACTGGTCACCGGCGTAGAAGGGATCCTTCTCGGCTGCCGTGTAGGCCGGCAGGGCGCCGATCTTCTTGTTCCACTCGATGTTGCCTTCAGGCCCTTCGAGGGTGGCGATCAGCTTCCAGGAAAGATCCTTGTTCTGGCTCGTTGTGAACATCGACCAGCCGCCGTAGCCGATGGTCGGATAGGACTTGCCGGCCGGGCCCTTCGGCAGCGGCATGACGCCGAAGTCTTCCTTCTTCATGCGCTCGGCAATCGCAATCAGCGCATCCGGATCCTGGTCGAGGAAGGCGCAGGTGCCGGAATAGAAGCCGGCGACGACTTCGTTGAAGCCCCAGTTGACGCTGTCCTTCGGCGCATAGCCCTTCTTGTAAAGGTCGACCATCCACTCGATGCCCTTTGCCCAGCCTTCGCTGTTCATGGTCGAGGTGCCGTCTTCCTTGAAGTATTTGTTGTCGCCGGCCATGGAGGCGGCAAAGATCATCCAGCCGTTCAGGCCGCCGGGGCCGCCACGCATGCAGTAGCCGTATTTGCCCGAGAGCTTGGATACGGCTTCGGACGCCTTGGTGAAGTCCTCCATGGTCTTCGGCGGTTCCTTGACGCCAGCTTCTGCGAGCAGCTTCTTGTTATAGAACATGGCGCGCAGATAGAAGCCGTAGGGCAGCATATAGGCGGTGTTGTTGACGTCACGGCCGAGTTCCAGCGCACGTGGCGTCAGTTCCTTGGTATGCTCCCATTTCGCGAGATAGGGCTCCAGGCTTTCGAGCATGCCGTTGTTGGCATAGAGCGACAGCCAGGTATCGGGCATTTCCATCACGTCGGGCACATCGCCGGCCGAGACCATGGTCGCGAACTTCTGGAAGGCTTCGTTCCAGGGCAGCGAGATGATATCGACCTTCGTGCCGGGATTGGCGGCTTCGAACTTGCCGACAATCGACTTCAGCGTTTCGGTGCGCTCCGGGCTGGTGATGACTTCGACGAGCTTCAGCGTGGTGTCCGCAAAGGCCGTGCCAGCCATCATCGTGGTTGCAAAGAGCGTTGAAAGAATAAGCTTTTTCATTTTCGGTTCCCCTCCGTCGTTGTTTGTGAGGTTTCAGTTATGAGGCGGCGGCAATCGCCTCCTCGATATCCCTCCACAGAGCCTCGGTTCCTTCGAGGCCGATGTGGAGGCGCACAGATCGCGGGCTGATACCAAAGGTTTGTGCGGAATTCGGCTGTGCCTTCTGCTGCAGCACAACTTCGCCCGGTACGATCAGGCTTTCATGTCCACCCCAGCTTACGCCCAGTTTGAAAAGCTTGAGGTGATCTGCGAAGGCTCTGATGTCGATGCCTTCGCGGAATATGAACGAGAAGAGACCCGACGTGCCGTTGAGGCCGGTGGGCAGGCGGTTGGCGAGGCCCGGATGACAGACCTGCTCGACCACGTCGAGCGCCTGCAGGTGCTGCGCGATCGTCATGGCCGCCGCCTCATGCGCCCGCATGCGCAAAGGCAGAGTCCGAAGGCCCCGGATCAACAGCCAGGCATCGAAAGGCGACAGCTTGCCACCGAGATAGGGATAGGATTCGGCCTTGATGCGCGCGATCATCTCTTTCGAGCCGGCAACGACACCGGCAACGACATCGCTATGGCCGCCGAGATATTTGGAGGCCGAATGGATGACGAGGTCGACGCCGAGTGTTATCGGCCGCTGGAAGAACGGGCTCGCCCAGCTGTTGTCGATCATGGTGACGACGCCATGCTTTTTGGCGAGTGTGGCCAGCGCGCCGACATCATGGGCTTCCATCACCCAGCTCGTCGGGCTCTCCATATAGAAGACCTTGGCACCTGGCAGCGCCTTGGCGATGGCCTCTTCGTCACGGCCATCGACATAGGTCACCTCGACCTTCATGCGCTTGAGAATCGTGCCGAACAGGCGGAAGGCATCGGGATAGACATGCTTGACCGCAACGATGCGGTCGCCCGGCTCCACGAAGCTCAAGACGGCAGACGAGATCGCCGCCATGCCACTTGCAAAACCCAAAGCATCCTCGGCACCTTCGAGCTTTGCCAGCATCTCCTCGAACATGCGCACGGTCGGGTTCAGACCGCGCGTATAGATCGGCCGCACCTTTTCGCCGCGATAGGAGGCGATCATGTCGTCGTAATCGGAAAAAGTGAAAAGCGAGGTCTGGAAGATCGGCGGAACGACGGCTTCGGCGAAGTTGCCCTCGTCATGGGCGGTGATCAGTGAAGCAAGGTCGAACGGTTCGAGGCCGTCAGTCATCGGGACATTTCCTTGATGTCTTCCTCGACCACGTCGAGGATTTTCAGTGTCTCACGCCGCGCCGCCTCGGTGTCCTGGGCGGCGATGGCGTTGAAAAGGGTGCGGTGAAAAGGAAAGGACCGGCGGGCAAAGTCCTGCCGGTCGAAAGGGTGCGTCCAGAAACGCTCGAAGGTCTCACGCATCTGTTCGAGAAGCTGGCGGAACAGCGGATTGTGAGTGGCGTCGTAGACCGCCAAATGGAAAGCAAGGTCTTCGGGGCCTGAGGTGCCTTTGGAAAGATGTACCCGCTCCATCTCGTCGAGTTTTTCCTCGATGACGAAGAGATCTTTCGCCGTGCGCCGCCGCGCCGCCACCATGCCGGCCTCGCATTCGATGCCGCGGCGGACCTCCAGCGTCTGCAGCAGCACATCGCGCAGATGCGGCGTCTCGAACGATAGCGGCATATGAATCGTATCTCGGGAAACCGGTTTCAGCAGATAAGTTCCGCTGCCCTTGCGCGTCTCGATGACGCCGAGCGCCTGAAAATGCCGGATTGCCTCGCGAATGGTAGACCGGCCGACGGCAAGGGCTGCCATCAGCTCACGCTCCGTCGGCAGCCGGTCACCCGCTTGAAGGCGGGCATCCTCGACATAATGCGCCAGCGCTTCCGTCACCTGACGGGCGCGGTCCATCGCCGGAAGCGGCCGGATTACCGGCCTGTCGCCACCATTTGCCTTCATGGTTCCCCAAGTTCTTTTCTAAGGCAGCCGACCCAAAAATTGGTCTGACATCTTAGCATTTCTCAAAGATGGAGAGGCGTCAAGGCGGTATTTACGATTGTGGCGACGCTCGTTTGAATCTTTCCGGCTGGCGGCTGGCCATTGGTTTGCACCAATGTTCCCTTAGCTTGGTCCAACAAGCTATTTCATGATCTCAAGGCCGCATGACGGCCGCTCCTGCCCGCAAGAGAATCGTTTGCTGGCAACGGATGATAAGACTGCGATTGTCGTTTTCGACACGTGTCTCGGCGCCATCCCCCTCGGAGCTGTCGATCGGACGGCGCTGTCCGACCCATTTGCGCCGACTGCCTCCTTAGGCGAACCGGATCGCTGACCGTGCCCGGGCCTTCGCGGCCACCTCGTCGCGGTCGCGAGGAGGTTGAGAGGTCTCTAGCGAATTAAGCAGCTCCTTGGCGCATTTCGCGATCGACATCACCGCGTGTTCAAAAGCGGCCTCATTGCGTTTTGATGGCCTGGTGGTTCCGCTCAACTTGCGTACGAACTGAAGCGCCGCATCATGGATTTCCTCGTCCGTCGCTGGTGGATCGAAGTTGAATAGGGGCTTGATGTTTCGGCACATGTCTTGCTTTCCTTTTTCGTCACTCCGCCGTTTCAAAGGGCTACGTGGGATAAAAGCTAGTTCCGTGAGCCCTAATTGCAACGGACTGGGCGGCAACTCCCAACCACCGATCACATTGAGTAGACAGCGGCCTTAACTCGGCTCCCATGACAAGACGGTTCAAGCTCGCCTCGAACTCGGCCTCTACAAAGGCGGAGCCGCTACGCCTACCGATTACTTGCGAACTCAACCGATGATATTTCGACCGACCAATCCAGTTCCTGTGGTGTCAATTTATCCGGCAAAGTCTGCAGGCCTCGATATTGGTTTAGCGCCCAGCAGTCCTCATAGGTGCCGCCAGGCTCGATAATCTTATAGCTCGTGAGGTAGTCGGAATAATATTCAATGCTGAAGCCGTGACGTTTTGCGATCAGCCGGAAGCGGACGACATTCACCTGCTGCCCAGAGCCGTTGAAAAGCCGAACGAAAACTGGCCTAGCGGGATCTACGCATCCCTTAGTTCCACTGCTTGTGCCTTCTATTGAGGCACTCGATCCGTCGCGGTTCGTTTGCTGGAAGTAGATGAAGGTCGCAACACCGCCGCCCACGACCACGAGTGCGGTGAGGGTAACCAGCGTCGGCTTTGGAAACAGAAAGAAGAAGACGATAACGATCACCACCGCGACTATCAGTAAAATCATATGGCGGGTCTCGTTTCTTTACCTTTGTGCCGTCCAAAGGGACGACGTGATATGAGGCCGTTGTCATCGCCCGGCTCTTGGCCGCTTGGATTAATCGCGAACGCGATGTCTTGGTATCTCAACATGTAGGTGTTTGTTGGTTGATCTTCCAGCAGGTTGAGGGTGATCAAATGTCTGCCGGAGTGTGGGATTACTTAACCCCGGTGTGGAGAGACATGATTTTTCCTTTTTCATTGGGATGATAGATATAGGCAGCGCAGTAACAACCGACGAAGGCCACAGGCAGACCCCATGGTTTTAATGCGATGGATGACATATGGCTTCGCAACGACGTTTCTTCTTGCCAGCATTGCCGATGCCGTCGCGGCAGACGAGCCTGATCCCTTTGACCAGTTCAATGAACGCTGCCTCAACCGGGGAACGGATTTTCAACGGACGGTCGCCGTCGCAAAGGAACGGGATTGGCCAGCACTTGCAGAGGATATGACTACAAGCCTGGTGCCGATGGAAAATCCTGTCGCGTTGGAGGGCTGGAATCTGAGCGCTGGCGAAGACGTACCATTCAGGGCGCTGGTGGTGGCACGGGCGTCCGTAGGCGACAACACTGTCGAAAGCTGCACCATGGCGTTCGCAGAAATCGATGCTGCGGCCTTCGAACGACGCCTGGTCAGCGAGACGCATGCTAAAGCGTCCGGAGAAGGGAATGGACAGGGGCGCGCCAGAAAGTTCTTCAAAGCATCGTCCCCGGAGCGCCGGGAAGCGATTACGCTCGACCTGCCACTTTATCCGAACGGAAGCGACGAGGTCATCGTCAGCGTTGTTTCGGACCAACAGATCGAGAACTGATCCGCGTTCGATTGCAACAAACCAAGCCCGCCGAAATCCGTGAAGGCTTCCTACATCAAGCTGTTGAGGCCGCCGGATGACCGTCGATCGCGTTGCCGATGAGGCTGCCGGTATTGTCGAGAAGACTCATCACGTCCTCCGTGCGTGGAGATGAGGCGCCGCTTCATCGCGACGCCTATCCATGCGATATGTGACTTCAGGATTTCAGCTTGCTGTTGCAGATGCTGTAATAGCCGCCGCCCTTCTTGATCCAGGTCAGGCCGTTCAGGCTGTTGCTGGCCTTATCGGCATTGTACTGATCAAGGCAGGTATGCATCCGCCCTTTGCCGGGTGTTTCGCTTGCGTATTTTGCATCGACTTTGGTCGGGAATACCACGCCCTTCGGGGCCACGGCCTTGGTCGGTGCGGGCTCAGCAGCATTCTCGGTATTGGTGGTCGTCGGCTCGTCGGTCGCGGGGGGCTTTGCGGGTGTCGCTGCAGCGGGCTTTGCCGGTGTCGCTGCGGCGGTATCTGCTCCGCATTGCGCCTTGCGGAAGTCGTTCCACTTCATGCCATTGAGACTATTGGCTGCCTGCGCCGCTTTATATTTGGCACTGCAGTCCTGCATGGTCATTGCATCAGCGCTTGACGCGGCAATGAAGGCGCCGACGCCAATTGCTGCGGCGACCGCGAGAGAAGCAAGTCTGTACATGTTTTTCTCCTCCGATTTATCTGGCACATGGGGGTATGCGCCATACCGGATGCATTGAGCGTTCGGCACCCGGTCGAGCAAAAGTCGCGGAGCAATGAGGTCAATTTAGCGGCAGCGAACGGACTGCTACCCGATGCCGCAGCAGACACTAAAATAAGCTTGTTTTTCCGGTCTTTGGCCAGGGGCGAGAGATTGAGAAGCGGTCTGCGCAATCCTCTGATCGCGGAGAAACTGATCGAAGCCTCCAAGCGCCCGTAGGTACTACGGAGCGTGACGATCCTAGTCGTGGCATTGTGTCGAGACACTTAAAGCCTCGGGAGGACCAGCCTCAGATCGGTACTCCCGCTCCTGCGCGGCGGGCTGTAACCTTTCTCAAAGGTGATCAGACACCCCGCATGTTTCCCCAAAGCAGGACATGGAGCTGCGGGAGGACGCGCGCATTAAACCACCGGTCTGAGGCGACCCTGTCGACCAGCCACCGCATACGGTTGAGAATACCCTCGAGATCGATCAAGGCTTCATCTTCCACCGGCGGCGTGTGATTGCCTGGCTGCAGGAAGATCGGAAGCTCTTTGAACTCCTTCGCTACAGACCTTGCAAAGGCATAGTCAGCGTCATCAAAGATGACGATCTTCAGGGCGATCCCGGGACCGCTGCGTGCGGCCGCCACGCAATCCCTCAATTCGTCCAGCTTGAATTCCATACCGCTGGACGGTGGTTTGGGACTGAGGATCAAATGATCCAGCTCTGCAAACCAGTCCTGGGCAATCGATCCCTGCGTCTCCAAAGCGAATTGATAGCCATCGCGCTTTCCCCTGGTTATCAGCGGCCCGAGCGGCTGAATTGCCGGGTTTCCACCGGACAGGGAAATCGTCAGCGGACAGCCCTGAGAGAGCGTTTCCACTTTCGACCAGATATCGTCGACCGACATTGGCGTCCACTCGTCGCGGAAGGCGCTGTCGACGGCATGGAGTGTATCGCACCATTCGCAGCGATAGTCGCAGCCGCCCGTTCTGACGAACACGGTCGGAAGGCCGATGAGCGGCCCTTCCCCCTGAATTGTCGGCCCGAAGATTTCGCTGATGCGGATCTTTTGTTCCCTGCCTGTCATGGACGATATTCCGCCCATGTCTTCGGTGTCTCGCTCACCCTGACGGCAGATGTCTCCGGCAGGCGTTGCTTGCACCAGTCGTAAAAATGCCTGGCGAGCCATTCGGATGTCACCCGGTCGTGGCCCAGTACATCATTGAGGTGGCGGTGATCGAAGCTCTCGTCAATGTAGCGCTTGAGTGGCGAAAGCTCGTGATAATCACGGACAAAGCCATCCTCGTTCAATTCAGAGGCGGCAAGCTCAACCTCAACTATGTAATTGTGGCCATGGAGACGCGCGCACTGATGGTCGTCAGGAAGGTGAGACAGCTGATGCGAGGCGGAGAAATGGAATTCCTTGGTAATCCGGTACATTACTTGGCCTCTTCTGCTCTGAATGCACCGGTCGCAGCAATCCAGAAATCCGGATCGTCATAGACGGTCGGATCCTCGACACCGGCGAGATGGAAAGCTTCACGACGCTCGACGCATGTACCGCATCTCCCGCAGTGGAAACGGCCGCCTTTGTAGCAAGACCAGGTCTCTTCAAAAGGCGTCCGATGCTTCGCACCATCGGTGACAATGTCGGCCTTCGTGGCGTTCACATAGGGAGCAAACAGGCTGACATCGGCATATCCTTCAAGCGCATGTTGTTGCATGACCTCGAACGACGAAATGAAGCCCGGCCGACAGTCTGGGTAGATGAAGTGGTCTCCGCCATGGACTGCAATCGCCACGGCATCTGCGTGACGAGCAGCAGCAAGGCCGAACGCAATCGACAGCATGATGGCGTTGCGGTTCGGCACGACCGTTGCCTTCATCGTCTCTTCGGCATAGTGCCCGTCAGGAACCTTGACATCGTCCGTGAGGGCGGAGCCGGTCAGGTGCTTGCCCACGCTCGATATGTCTATGATATCGTGTGGCACGTCGAGCCTTTGTGCGCAGAGAGCCGCGAATTCCAGCTCTTTGACATGCCGTTGACCGTAGTTGAAGGAAATCAGGCCGATCAGTTGGTGGCCCGCTGCAATCTTGTATGCAAGCGAAATAGAGTCGAGTCCACCTGAGCAGACGACAAGTACTTTCATTTTAGGATCCCTTGTTTTGTTGAACCGGGTGGGCTGCGACCGGTTAGCGGTGCACGTACTAAACTTCCGATGCTGCGATGTCTAGTAACTTTGCCGGCAAGAGCTTTCGACGCCGATGCGTCCGCGCAGAGCACGCGGAGCTCCTCCCCTCGAAGACGGGCTGCAGCGCAGTGTCGGGCAGAGACGCTTGCGTGGTGTCAATCGCGAGGCCGCTGCGGCGCCAGCGATTGCGTCTGTGCATAGGCGAGCGGCGAACGGTTTCCGGGCAGGTTTTCATCAAGGATCAGCGTCTTGATGTCGTCAGAGCGGACATCGAGCGCGATCACGCGTTCGAGCTTGTCCAACGACCAGACGGAATAGCCAAGTGCGTTCGAGTAGCCGCAATCGCATCCGCAGTCATCCCCCGGTATTTCCTCGGCTTTGACCGGGAGATACATGATCCGCGGCTTAGGGAGCTTGTAGCAATGGCCCTCATAGGCATAGCCATAGATTACACCGATGCTCTCTATCTCGACCTTGCCGGGATCGATCAGAATGAAGCAGTTGCCCACTTTAAGGCTGATTTTATCCTTGCCTGCTTCAACGTCGCCATCCCGGATCGGTTTTACCTTGGCGGCTTCAGGCCGCCGTGGGGCATCCCCGGGTGGACAATATTCGTTTCGTCCATAGAGACGAACCTCGCTTGGATTGAATGGCAGATCGCCTGTTCCAATGAACGGATTTTCGGAGCAGCAGCTCATTTCCCCCTCCTGTTCTGGCTCACCTCGAGCCGATGATTTCACGCCATGCAAAATTTTCCTCCAGTTGCGCGGCAGCCCGTAGATCGGCAGCTGAGACGATTGCCAGCGCGGCATCCCGAAGACGCATCGTGTCCGGATCCAGCCTGTGAAGCGCAGCACCGATTGCCGCTCCCACTGAATCCCTCGCCTTGATCAAGGCGAGCTTGAAAAAGAGCGGTCTGTCCCGAAAAGCTTCCGCCGTCGTTTGCCGAAACCAGTCAAACTCGTCCTGTGTCAGATCGCGAAGATTGACAGAGAGCAGACGATGATCGGCGCAGCCGCTGGCGACCAGTTCCCGGTGATAGAGTTCGACGATCGTATCGAAGATCGCACCGAGAAAGGGCAGCGAGCGATCGTGCGCCTCGCTCGTGACTTCCGACATGCGCCGGAAGTTGGTCGCAAGGCGGATTTGCGTCTCTGGGCTTGTTTCGGCGAAGCGATTGAGTTCGTTGTAAAGCAGGAGATTTCCTTTCGTCCTGCGTAGCAGCCGGTCGATGGCGGAATCGAAATGCAGAAAAGAAATCAACGATATGCTGTCCGAGATGGCCTCGGAGAACGGAAAGAAATCCGCGTCACGGGAAAGGCTGTCAGGAAGCCCCATCTGCGAGAGTGTGACGAGATGGCCGATCTCATGAGCGATCGTGTCGAAATTCAACGCATAGGGCGATTCCTGGCCACCGGCCTCCGAGCAGCCGAGCTCGATGAAGCCAAAGCCCGCATGCGCGTTGTTCCACCGGACAAAGGGAACGATTTCGAGCCGCGGATAGAAATCGGAGAAGAACCAATGCATCGGTCGGGCAAGATAATTGCGCCAGACGTCCAGAACAAAATGAACGCATGCATAGGCATGAACGCCGAGATAATCGCGTGATCTCGGATCGAGGCTGTCAAAGTGACCGTCCGGACCGGATCGGACGGAGCGCCGTCGAGGCCCGCGATAAGGGGGCAAACCGCTGAAACCGTAGGGTTCCTTATCGAACAGCGGATCAGCGACATACATCAATATGTCGCTTGGACCATCACCAATCTCGTCAGGCAATATAGACAGCAAGACACGGTCCGGCTGCTCATAACCAAGGATAAAAGGCGGCTGGGGAAATATCCAGCATCGCGTTCCAAGAGCCTGCGCGGACTTTTCAAGTGATATGTCAGGATACAATTCCATAGCTCAACTCCTCGATGAGATGAGTTGTATGGCAATCAAATTATATTAGTAATTTCTAATTAACAATATGTCAATAGATCCAGCTTCTAGATCGCGCAGGAAAGTATTGGTTATCGTATAGGGCAACTTGACCGGTTTTGACTTCGACAGTTCAGGAGCCAGCCGCAGTGCCAATCGAGCATCGGTTTTCTTCTGCGCGATCAGATGGCTGCGCAGCAAGGCCGACTTCTCCGGCGGCCATTGCGCGGCGACCAGCACCTTTCTGAGGGAGCGCTCCCGAAAATTAAGCCGCTGGGCCGCCGCAATCCCGGAATCCATCTCGGCTTTCGAGATCAGGCCGCGACGAAAGAGCACCTTAAAACTACGCTGAAGATCGACCATGGCCTCCGTTAGAGGCGTGAAGCCGAGTTCGGCAGGCCCAAATTGGACCGCGACGGCATCTTCCGCCGTTAGCGGCCATCGCCTGTACCAGCGATAGATGAGGCCTGCACCGATCATTCCGAATGGGTATAGTTCGGCAGCCCGGAGCGCGCCCATGCTTGCAGCACCGATCATCACGATGCCCTGCGACAGCGCCCAGAGAATTTCCTTGTGGCGCACGGCGGGTCTGTCTTCGAAAAAACCGTCGATCAAGACCATCGCTTTCGGGCGAAATGCGTGCGCGGCAAGGATGATGTCTCCCTGCGAAACCGGCTGCAGGTATATGGCGTCGAGAATTCGTTGCGCTTCCGGCAGGCGCAAGGTCGGGCCGAGAAAGACAAGTATCGGGCCGTCGGTTTTCTGATCCATCCCGGATCCTCACCGCTCGACTGCAAAAGGGCGCATGCCTGCAAGGATCGTGCGTACGCAATGAATGTTCGGATCGCTCTGCGAGGCGATTGGAACAGCGAGAACCGGCCCCAGTCCAGCGGCAATGATCCGTTCGAGGATCTCGGCGAGGTCGGCAGACGCTGGCAAAACACCCGGAAAGTCGACCGATGGAACACTTTCCCCAAGGATGAGATCGCGCGCGTCGGCAAGCATTGTCTTGCTCGGTCTCGCATAATGTTTCCGCGTCTGATCGTCGCGCGCACCCGATATCGCGCCAGCGCGGGCCGCCAGTGCTTCAAGCAAGGCGCCGAACGCCGCCTGATGGAGATCAAGGCCGGCACAATAACCTTCCGTCGGGAGGGCTAACGTGGCTTCGCCTTCGCCAGCTTCAATCGTCTGGCACCAGACGACCGGGACCTGTGCTGGCGACGGCGCATACCAGAAGGCAGCCGATATTCCATGCTCGGCGAGGCGTGACAGAACATCCTGAACTGCTGCGCCTAGCGCGGAGACCGGTAGCCTCATCCGGTCCATGAACCCGTGGGTTTCGAAAGCCCGGGCAATCGCATCCCGCTCTACGCACTCCAGCAACCCATGCTGAAACGCGCCTGAATTTGACCGGTGGCATGCAAGGCCTGTCGTACTGCGCAGAAACACGCCGTCGAGGGGTGGTGGTGGATCGGTGTAGATCGTATGCACAAGTTCAAACGGGATGGGTGCGGCAGCGCCGGTTGCCATATCGACACCCATGATCCAGTCGATCTCGCGCTCACGCCAATTCACGCTGCCGGCAGAAAGGCAGAAACCCTCGAAGGACCCGGTCCTGATCCCCAGCCTTTCTGCGGTCGACGGGAAGACACGAGAAGCGGAGATTGCTTCGGCATAGAATCGCTCGAGCGATTCCATGATCGCTCCGATTGCGGCAGACGTTCTGCACATTCCGCGGCCGAGGGAGGTGACTTCCGACAACGCCGCCGGTCTTATGGCCTGGATGATTGGGAGCCCGATCCGGTCGAGGCCGGTCAGATCGGCGATGCGTGTGATCCGGGCGCGACGGCAGAGCGGCAACAGGGAGCGGAAATAGGCGTCTGCAACTTCGGGGTCCGATTCCGAAAACATAAGAGACATGCTTCCATTCTTGATCTCGGCAAAAAATGCCGAGAGCATTTCACTCACGTCTGCGGAGCAATCGTTAGAACTCGCCAGCAAGGCCAAGCTCCTTCACGGACCGTTGCGCCCGGTGCAGCAGGGCAATTGCGCCCTGTTCTTCCGCTATGGCAATCGCGGTCTTCAGATCCGAGAGGAGAGCCGGCGTCTCCGCCTTGGCGCTCGATAGCAGCAGTGCGCGGCGGCGGTGGAGTTCGGCGAGCCAGTAACCATGGCCCGTCGCCCTCGCTTCACGAATGGCGTCGGTGGCGACCTCAATGGCTGCTTCATACTTGCGTGCATGGCCGAGCATGGTCGCATGCATGTAGAGATAGATCGGCAGATCGGCGACGGTTCCCAGCTCCTTCAGAAGCGCCAGGCCCGCGCGAAACATCTCATGACCGCGAGACAGGTTTTCGACATGCGCTGTCGCCCATCCGCGAAAGAGCATTGCGACTGCCGACAGGGATTGCAGTTCATGCTTTTTCGCAAAATCACCCATCCTGCCGGAAATCTCGATCAGACGAGCATGGTCGTTGCGATAGAATGCCGACACTGCCTCGGTATCCAGCGAGTGCGCCTTGCTCGGCATATGGGCGATGCTGTCCACAAAGGCGACCATGTCGGCAAGCACCTTGCTGGAAGCCTCAGTCTGACCCGTCAGCCACAGGGATAGCGCCAGCTGCCCGAGGCCACAGACCTTCGCGTCGTGGCCGCCGAAGGCATTGCGGCTCGCTTTAGCCGCCTCATCATCATAAAGCGCAAGCCCCGCCCGTATCGCATTTTGGGCATCCTCCTGCCTTCCGACATTAAACTCGATCGCCCAGATCGAATGATTGACTTGTAGTTCGATCTCGCGATCGGCAATTCCTGACATCATCACCTGAACTTCACGGGCGCGACTGCGCATCTCCATGAAGTTCTGCCCGGTCAGCCACCAGCCCCAATAGACTGGAAACCACTTGGGCTGATCTTCTTTCGCCTGGCGGCGTGCGACCTCGACACCTTTTTCGTAAAGGATTCGTGCCGGCGCCGAGTTGGGACCGACCGTTGCCGTCAGGAGCGGTCCGAGTTCAGTCAAAACCGAGAGGTGCAGGCCATCGGCAGCCCCCCTGGGCATGGCCTCACACAGCGCCAAGGCGCGTTCAAAATGGTGGCGCGCCTCCACCATCGCCGAACGGCTGGCGTGTTCCTTTCCGGCAGTGATGAACAACGAAATCGCATGCTCCCGAAGGCCGGCAGACTCTGCGTGCTGAGCAAGTGCACCCGCATCCAGCCAGTTGGCAATCGGACGATTGCTGTTTGCGGCCGTGAACAGCCGACGATGGAGAAGCTGACGTTGCGTTTTGAGCAGGCCGTTATAGATCGTTTCTTGGATCAGAGCATGGCGAAAGCCATATGCGTCGCCGCCATCCGCCCGAACACGGGTCAAAAATCCGGTTTCGCAGAGCGTTTCGGCGGCATGCAGGAGAGATTTCCTGCTCGTGTCCGGCAGCAATGCGCGAAGCAGCGAAATGGTAAAACGATCACCTGCGACGGCCCCGGCGCGCGCCACGTCTCTGGCTGAACCCAGATGTTCGAGCCGAGAATCCAGGATTCCTTCGAAAGCCGAAACATGAGTGCGCGATGGATTTGGCGGCATGCGCATCACGTCTTCGGACGCTGTCTCAGACGCCCACTGGCATATTTCCTCGATGAACAACGGCACGCCGCCGGATATGCGTTCGGTCACTTCGAGCAGTTGCGGTAGCGCGTCCTGACGATCCCTCGGCCAGCGCGCGGCGATCGCCAGTCGCGTTTCGTCGTGATCGAGCGGACCGAGCAAAATATGTTCCGGCTCGCCCCCGTCGAACATGCCGGTGTGGGAACCCGGCCGGCAGGTGACGATCAACAGTATGGGAAGCGTCGGCACAAGCCTGGCCGCTTCGCGAAGCAGATGCTCAGAGGTCGGATCGATCCAGTGAATATCCTCGACCGCAATGACCAGCGGCGTTTGCTCGCAGATGACGCTCAATGCTTTTGACAGAGCCTGTCGTGCGCGTTGCTGTATCGCCTTGGGGGAACTGTCGGAGAGAGCTTCATTGCGCCCATCCGCACCGAGCAGATGGGAAAAAATGTCGATGACTTCGGGATCCTGGATGCCTTGACGCGCAAACTGGGCGGCAACCATATCTACCGTCAGCCGACCGCCACCGGCGGCGTCGGACTGGCGCTGGGGAAAACTGTTGAGCAGCGGGTGAAGTGTCGAGCGTACCCCTCCCGGCAGGCATTGGAACAGAAGCGACCTTGCGGGCTCTGTATGGATCATTTGTCGGACTTGCCGAAGCATCCGCGACTTGCCGATACCGGCCTCGCCGGTGATGACAAGGATCTTGCCCTTACAGCCTACGGCTGATTTCCACGCTTTCCCGATCCGCTCAAGCTCCCCGACGCGGCCAATGAACGTGCTGTCCAGCCTTCCGAAGGCGTGGAACCGATCGATCTCCCGTTTGTGGCCGATTGCTCTCCAGACATTTTCTGGTTCTGAAAAACCTTTCAATAAGCGGACGCCTTCCGATACGAAGGCGTGCGAGCGGCCGGCGAGGTTTCGGGTCTCGTCGGAAACCAATACGGTATTTGGTTGGGCAGCGGCCTCGAGCCGCGTCGCAAGAGCGAGTGCTGCACCCGTGACGGGCTCATGTATCCAGTTCTGCAGCTGCGCCTCCCTGATCAAGGCAACCGAGGTCGCGACGCCCACGCGCACTTGTATATCGTCACGAACGAGATCACGTGCGAGGCGCTGGCACGCTTCGACGATTCCAAGCCCGGCGCGGATCGCCGCCGATGCGGCATCCCTCGGTCCGAGCTCGATCGGGAAAAGCGCCACTCCACCGTCCCCGGCTTCGACCCGGATGACGCCGGAATGTGCATTGATCGATTGGCGCGCCGCCTGCAGGAAGGCAGCCATCAGATCCTGATAGTCTTCGATATCCATCAGATTGAAGAGATTCGTAGAGCCGACCAGATCATAGCAAAGCGCGGTCACGACCCGCCGCTCGCCGTGATTTTCAGAAGAGCGGCTATCGCCTGTCAAGATGCTTGCAGACCGCCCTTGCTTATCGATTGGCGCGTCGCGAGTCATACGCGGCTCCTGCCCTCAGATATCGATAATCACATCCTTCAAAGCGAACGATAACACACGTTATCCGCATTGTCGGCGGACAAATGTAAGATCTCCAGCGGCTCTGTTTAGATCGGATCGATAGTCTGCAATCGGATCGAACGGTTTAAAAAGAAAGCGGCGGCCGAGAGGCCACCGCTAACGAAGTCGAGTCAATTTAACACGCTGAAGAGCGAGTTTAAGCGACGTTTACCTGCCGCTTCGGCAATTTCCAGCCCGGGCGGGCAAAATGGCATGTATAGCCATTTGGAATGCGCTCGAGATAATCCTGATGTTCTGGTTCGGCTTCCCAGAAATCGCTGACGGGAACGACTTCCGTCACTACTTTGCCTGGCCAGAGGCCGGAAGCATCCACATCGGCGATCGTGTCCTCGGCCGTCTGCCGTTGGTTTTCATCCGCATAAAAGATTGCCGACCGATAGCTTGCGCCAATGTCGTTGCCCTGGCGATTGCGGGTCGACGGATCATGGATCTGGAAGAAGAATTCCAGAATATCGCGATAGCTCGTCTTTTGCGGATCGAAAATGATCTCTATCGCTTCGGCATGGTTGCCGTGGTGACGGTAGGTTGCATTGGGAACTTCACCGCCCGTGTAACCGACACGCGTTGAAACAACGCCGGGCAGCCGTCGAATAAGGTCCTGCATTCCCCAGAAGCAGCCGCCAGCAAGTACTGCACGTTCTGTTGTCATGAACATGTCCTTTCCAAATATACGCGAGATGGGCGGGAATCGTCAGGTGCGCTCCGCTGACGCCTATATGGGTATTCGGCTCAATAATCGCCAGTCCACTGCGGCGGCGTCGGGATCTTCCCTGAAACACGGTCAGGCTTCCGGCAGCTCGTCCAGCTCAAAGCATATTTGAGCCGGACGAGATTGACCAGCATGTGGTGCTGGCTGACGAAGCTGGACGTGGATCGAGCCGCCGAGAATAGCCCCGGCGGATTGATCCGGGACCTCCGCAGGATGGTCACAGGGCCTGCCCCTTGGTATGATGAGGAATGACGGCTCGCGCAGCTACCAAAGAGGATGCTGACTGGATTGCGAAACTCCTCGGGCAACGATGGGGTAGCACGACGATTGTCGCCCACGGCGAAGCCTTCGACCTGCTGACGCTTCCGGCGCTGGTGGCCGACCCTGAGCGTGGGCTGGCGACGTATCGGCTAGAGGGCAACGATGCAGAATTGATGTCGCTGGACGCGGTCTCTCCCGGCCAGGGGGTCGGTACCCTGTTGATCGAAGCCTTGGCCGATGTTTTGCGCGAGCAGGGTATTGGGTCCCTTTGGGTCATGACGACCAACGACAACCTCGCCGCACTGCGCTTCTACCAACAGCGAGGCTTCGAGCTGCGTCGGGTTCGACCTCGCGCAGTTCATGAAGCGCGAAAACTGAAGCCCACCATTCCCGATATCGGCGATCACGGAATTCCGATCCGGGATGAAATCGATTTGTGCCGTCCGCTTCTCTGAGCGGGACAGACCACGCTCCCAAAGTCTTGGGCTCTCTGCGTTCAGCGCTCTGCTATCGATCGGGCGATGCTGACGGCCTCGATGCCGATTTGACGCAACAGGCCCGTGGAGGCCCCGTTGAATCCGCAGAAATACAGGCCGTCATTTCCGGGCTGGAGCTCTCCTCTTTTCGGCCTTTCCGCGCCCTCAAACCTCTCGGCGAAATCAGGTAATATTGTCTCCAGCGAGGGCCGATAGCCTGTTGCCAAGATGATCGCATCGAAATCCGCCGATCGGCCATCGGCGAAATGCACTTGCTGACGATCCGAGCTTTCAATGCCCGGATATATCCTGATCTTGCCAGCTCTGATCTCAGCCAGGGTTCCGATATCGATCAGCGGTGTGCGGCTTTTCTCGGCGATACCGGTCAGAGGACCTTTGGCGGATTTTTGCAGCCCCAGTTTTCCCATGTCGCGATAGCGCAAGCGCAGGAATGGCGCATTGACTGCGTCAGCGAAGCCGTATGGAAAATGCTGTTGTGCGATGGCGATTGTCGCGGTCGGAATCCCGAACATTTCCAGCGGGACTATGTTTACCGGCCCACGCACCGACATACCTACCTCAAGACCCAACTGAGCGCATTCGAGCGCGATCTCGCCGGCCGAATTGCCAAAGCCGACGACGGAGCACCCGTCTCGCGCCGAGTACTCCCGCATTGCTGAACTCGGAGGAATGCAGGAGCTTTCCGGTGAAGCTTTCCTGGCCTTTCCAGACCGGCCTTATGGGAGTTTTGGAAAGCCCGGTCGCGATCACGACGGTTTCGGCCTCGAAGGCGTCTCCATCATTCGTCTCGATAATCCAGTCTTCGCCCTGCCTGATGCTGATGACGGATTTGCCAAACCGTATCCTGATATCGTTGGCGCGTGCATAGGCTTCGAGATAGTCGATCACCTGCAGCCGCGACGGATATCTTGGAAACTCCCTCGGCATGGGCATTCCGGGAAGCCCTGAATGGGCCTTGGCGGTATGCAGATGCAGCCGGTCATAGTGCCTTCGCCACGAGGCAGCCAGATTGCCCGCACGTTCGAGAACTACTGAGGAGCGGCCACTGCCCCCGAGCGCTGCCGCACAGGCGAGTCCGGCGGGGCCTGCGCCGACAATTACTGTGCCCGCAACGGTCATGAGCCCCTCCCTGCCCATCTAACGTGGCAGGAAGGGTACATCATAATCACAATGCAAGACAGCAGCTTAGACGATCACGCAGACAGCGTTTTCCTCACGCGGATATGCGCGCCCCATCTTATTTTGCAAACAGGTTTTTGAGTTGTGACGGCTGGCAACGGAGATATTGATTGGCCGCTTTCACCTGCCCGCCGAGCTCGGCGGCTGCGTGCCACGGCCATCGCGGATCGTAGAGGATGGCGCGAGCAAGCGCGATGAGGTCTGCATCGCCGGTCGCAACGATTGCCTCGGCCTGCGTCGGCTCGGTGATCAGGCCGACGGCGATGACCGGCATTTTTACCGCACTTTTGATTGCCCGGGCGAGCGGCACTTGGTAGCTCGGGCTGATCGGGATCGCCTGAGAGGGATGCAGGCCGCCGCTCGATACATGGATGGCATCGCAGCCTCTCGCTTCGAGCATCCTGGCAAATTCGACGCTCTCGGAAATCTCCAGACCGCCTTCGATCCAGTCGGTGGCGGAAACGCGCATCGTCACCGGCCGATTGGAGGGAAAGGCATCCCTCACCGCATCGAGAACCTCCAGCGGAAATCGAGCACGGTTTTCCAGCGAGCCACCATATTCGTCGGTTCGCTGGTTCGATAAAGGCGACAGGAACTGGTGCAGCAGATAGCCGTGAGCGCCATGGATCTGAACGGCATCAATACCGATCTTCGCTGCCCGCCGTGCAGCGGCAGCAAAAGCGTCGCGGACACGCTTCATGCCATCGCGGTCGAGTGCAGTCGGCGGCACATAGTTCGGGTTGAAGGCGACGGCAGAGGGTGCTTCGGTCTGCCATCCTTTCGGATCGGTCGGCGAAAACTGACCGCCGCCTTTCCAGGGAACCTCCGTCGAGGCCTTGCGGCCGGCATGCGCCAATTGCACGGCAATCGGCATATCCGACCATTTCCTGATGCTTTCGAGCGTGCGGGCCATCGCGGCCTCGGAAGCGTCGTCATAAAGGCCGACATCGGCAAAGGTGATGCGTCCTTCGGGAACGACAGCGGTCGCTTCGATGGTCAGAAGTGCCGCGCCGGAAAGCGCCAACTGTCCGAGATGGATCAGATGCCAGTCCGTCATGCAGCCGTCGACGGCCGAATACTGGCACATCGGCGCAATCACGATGCGGTTGGCGAGCTCGAGATTGTGCACGGCGAAGGGGGAAAACAGGACAGGTTGGGGCACGGCGTTCCTCGAAGCGGAATTCAGTTGTCTTGGTTTATAGCACTCTGTCGGATCTTAGCGACGGTTAGCAGAGCCTCGCGATGTCAGGAACTGTTCTTTGGTGTGGGTCCGCTTTGCAGGGAGGCTCCGCGAGGTAGCTTCGTCCGACTGTTGCGTCACAAGGAAGAAAGCCTTCAGCAGAACGTCAGTTCAGGCTCGTTGCGGCCGGGTGTATTACTTCACTGACGATATTCCGTCTGCGAACGGCCAATAGTCCGTGATCGCCCCACCTGCCAGAGTGTCAAGCGATATCTTCCGGCAGGCTCGAAACGGTAACCGAAGAGACGATGGCTATCGCAGCCTATGGAGAATGGCTTGAGCAAGAACCTCATCACTCCCCTCGTGCGCATACAAATCGAACTTGCACTTGCAAGTTCGAGAAGCGATTTCGACGCTCTTCGATCCCTGGAGCTCGAGGCGAAGCAAATGGCGCTAAGTGGAGCTGAAATCGACGCTGCAAAGCGCGGAGGCAGTTTCGACCTGTTTGTCGATATCGCCGTCAAATTCGCGCTAGCGATAGAAGCCGGTGACGAAGCGGTAGGAACCGTCACAATTCGCCAACTGAAGGCTTTCGGCGCTCCCGACATCGCCTCGGAACTGCGAGCCTTCGTCAAGAGACTGGAGCCGTCGACGGCGAGATCAAAAGCCGGACATTCAGCGGCTTGCCGCTATGGGGCCGATAGATTGCGATCGAAATAAAAGCGTTTAAATCTCTGTAGGGGACTTAAGCTTTTGAAGACAGTGTGAACCGCATGGATCGATGGCAGGCAATGAGGGTCTTCGTGAAGGTCGCGGAGGCTGAGAGCTTTGCAGACGCAGGACGGCAACTCCACATGAGCCCTCCCGCAGTCACTCGCATGGTGTCTGCCCTGGAAGATATCATCGGTACGCGCCTTCTGACGCGCACGACCCGGTCCGTCAAACTGACGGAGGCAGGCGCCCAGTATTTTGCAGACTGCCAGAGGCTTCTCGCCGATCTCTCGGAGGCGGAAGCTGCCGCGGCCGGCGCCTACGGCAGACCGACGGGCACCCTTACCGTCACTACCTCTGTCATGTTCGGTACAATGTTCGTCATGCCACTAATGACCGAATATCTGGATCTCTACCCTGATGTGATCGGTCGCAGCCTGTTCGTCGACCGCGTTGTTGGTATGGTCGAAGAAGGTATTGATGTCGCGATCCGCATCGGTCATCTGCCCGACTCCGGCCTCACCGCGACGCGCGTCGGCCAGGTGAGACGCGTCATCTGCGGATCGCCTGCCTATTTTGAAAAGCATGGCGTTCCGATGACGCCCGGCGATCTGTCGAGCCATCGCATTGTTGCCTCGACCAGTGCATGGACATCGCTCGAATGGCGCTTCGGCGCGCAGAAGAAGTCGACCGTCCACGTCAGTCCCCGTCTCTTCTGCAGTACTAACGAGGCTGCCATCTCGGCGGCGGCTTCCGGCTGGGGCCTGACGCGCGTTCTGTCCTACCAGATTGCGCCGCAGCTCGAGGCCGGCGAATTACGCACGATCCTGGCTGATTATGAGGAGGAGCCTTTGCCGATCCATGTCGTCCATCCGGAAGGCCGGTATGCTTCGGCAAAGGTGCGAAGCTTCATCGATTTTTCAGTGGAAAAGCTGAGGTCCAACAGGCACTTCAATTAGCAGCAAAAGACCCGCGTATTCATCGCTGAATACGCGGGCTCTAATGTAAGCGATTGTTACTTTGCGATCTTGCGATCGAGGAAATCGCGGATGAGCGGCGCCATCTCATCCAGCTTGTCTTCAAGGGCGAAATGACCTGTGTCGAGGAGGTGCATTTCAGCGTCCGGAAGATCACGCAGGTAAGGATGTGCGCCGTCCTCCGGGAAGATCTTGTCATTCTTGCCCCAGACGATCAGCGTCGGCGGCTTGCGTTCGCGGAAGAAGGCCTGGAACTGCGGGTAAAGCGGGACGTTCGTGCCGTAGTCGTGGAAGAGATCGAGCTGGATATCCTTGTTGCCCGGCCGGTCGAGCAGGGCCTGATCGTGAACCCAGTTGTCGGGGCTGATGCGGGTGAGGTCCTTGACGCCGTCCGTGTACTGGAACTTGGTGGTCTCGAGAACCACGAGATTGGAGAGCGCCTCGCGCTTCTCCTTCGAATCGTCAGCCCAGTAGGCCTTGATCGGATCCCAGAACTCGCGCAGGCCTTCTTCATAGGCATTGCCGTTCTGGACGATCAACCCGCTCACCCGTTCCGGGTGCTTGAGAGCCAGACGGTAGCCGACCGGCGCGCCGTAGTCCATGACATACATGGCGTACTTCTTGGCGCCGAGTTGGGTCATCAGCGCATCGACCATGTCTGCATAATGGCCGAAGGTGTAGGCGAACTTGGTGTGATCGGGTGCATCACTCTGACCGAAGCCCGGATAGTCGGGGGCGATGACGTGATAGCGATCTGCCAGCAGCGGAATGAGGTTACGGAACATGTGCGAGGATGTCGGGAAGCCGTGCAGAAGCAGGACGACCGGGCCGTCGGCCGGGCCAGCCTCACGATAGAACATGTCGACGCCATCGATCTTGGCCGAACGATAGTGCACGGTCACCGGCACCTGCTGGGTGATCTCAACCGGCTTGGCAGGAGCGGCGACGGCTTGGGAAAGGGGAACAAAGCTGACGGTTGCCAGCATCAGGGAAAGGATCAGTCTGTTCATCTCAGTTCTCCGTTTTGACAAATTCACCAACAGCCCTTGCTGGCCTGGCACCAACATAGCCATTCACCAGAATCCATTAATCGGCAGAATGTGGAAGGTATTATTCCATCTACAGGAAGAATTTGCGGTTCCATTACGAACAGGAATCGCGATCCAGCCAGCGTACCGGCACAGAACCACCTGTGCATATGCAAACCAGCTAACTGTTTCTTCACGCCAGGCAGATAGTTCAAGCTAAGATGATCTGTTCTGAGGACATGATGACCTTGGGTGACACGGAAGCAATGTTGCAAATGGCCCAGCTGATGGAAGCTGCGAGCGTCATGGTTGCGGTCTACGACCAGGATGACCGGTTGCGTTTTGCCAATCGCGCGTTTCGCGATGCCTGGTTTATCGCAGAGGACGAACAACCACTTTGGCCCGAGCTGATGCGGCGCAACTTTCACGCCCGCCGCGGAACGATCATTGCCGCGGCCGACTTCGAGAGCTGGCTCCTGTCGACGCTCGCCCGTCGAGGCAAAACCGGATTTCGCGCCTTTGAGACCGACCTTCACGACGGCCGATGGTTATGGATGACCGAGACCATGCAGGCCAATGGCTGGATGCTCTGTGTCGCAAGTGACGTGACATCGATCCGCTCCGATCAGAGGACGCTGCGGCAAGATCGCGACAGCGCGATCAAAGCCTCCCAGACCGACGACCTGACCGGTATCCCGAGCAGACGTTTCGTCATGTCGAAGCTTGAGGAGCTGGTGCGCAGCTATGGCAACCAGCAGGAGAAGGTCGGTTGCCTTGCGGTTCTCGACATCGACAATTTCAAATATATCAATGACCGTTTCGGCCATACTGCCGGCGATGCCGTTCTCAAGGATTTCGCAGCTACGCTGCAGAAAATGGTGCGTAAGACGGATATTCTCGGTCGCGTCGGCGGCGAAGAGTTTGTTCTGGTTCTTCCGAACACGGTTCCCGAAGAGGCGGCAGAGATCGTCAATCGCATGCTGGTTGCCGTCAGGCAGTCTCGCCCGCTGGCTGACCAGCTCAGCTTCCGCTACAGTTTTTCTGCGGGCATTGCCTGTGTCATGAGCGGAGACTATGCCAATGATATCTATCGAAGGGCCGATCTGGCGCTCTACGCGGCCAAGATGAGAGGCCGCGACCAGATCAGCATCGATCCCCATGCGCACCCGCTTGGGCGACAGACATCATAACCAGGCCCGCCAGTCGGGCCATAAGCCAGGGAGTTTCAATGGTCGAAAAGATTGCGCCCACCTCGCCCACGGCAGCCTCCTCGGCCACACACGTGAACCACAGCACCTCAATCGGTTCCGAACCCGACAATGCCTGGGTCGCCGAGCGACAGGCAAAGATCACCGCAGGCAGTGGGAAAAAAGACGATCACCACACCGCTGACAGCCATGAAGATCGTGTCGATGGGGATGATGATCGGGCAGCGGACCGGCATTTGGACCATCATTCCACCCATCCCCATACGGAGGCTTCCGATCCGGACGAAGAACGCCTGTCCGGCGAGAGTGACCGCATCGGCAGCGGCAACCTGGATGAGGATGTCCCGTTCGGCGACCATGTCGGATATCTGTAAGTGATTGTGATCGCACACTGACAAGCCCACCGCGCATGGCTTCGATCAGAAGCCGGCTCATCATTGATACCGGTTCATCTCTACTCATCGGCCTCAGACCTAGTCAGCAATAGCTGAGAAAACCTTTTCTCACTTGACAATTTCACTGGGAAAAGCTTTTCTCATCGCAAGTTCGATGGAGGAGCTGCTGGACACAACAGGGGGGAAAAGAGGCCGGATCACCATTCACGATGTCGCGGCTGCTGCTGGAATCAGCATCTCCACGGCATCGAAGGCGCTAAACGATACGGGCCGGATGGGACTGGAAACGCGCGAGCGGGTCAAGCGCATCGCGGCGGAGATCGGGTACAGGCCGAACGCTTTGGCGAGAGGCCTGCTCAGCAAACGCAGTTTCACGATCGGGCTTCTCACCAACGATACCTATGGCCGTTTTACCCTGCCGGTCATGGCAGGCATATCGGATGCTCTCGTCGACCATGGCGTTTCGGTCTTTCTGTGCGCGATTGAGGAGGACCCGGCGCTGGCTCAGATTCATGTCGAGGCGATGCTCGACAAACAGGTCGACGGCATCATCGCAACAGGAAAGCGTCTAGACAGACGGTTACCGGTCGATCTGTCGAATTTGAATGTGCCGGTGGTCTACGCATTTACGGAAGGGGCGCCGGGAAGTGTCACCTTCCGATCCGACGATGCGCAGGGTGCGCGGCTTGCTGTCGAGTGGCTGGCAAAGCTTGGGCGCAAGCGGATCGTGCATGTCACCGGACCGGAGAATTTCTTCTCGGTGCGCGAGCGTGCAGATGCCTATCGCAGGGTCGCGGGAGAAGAGCGGCCGGTCTTGTTTGGGGTCTGGTCGGAAAGCTGGGGCCACGAAGCCGTCGCAAGATTGTGGAGCGGCAACGGCGAAAGGCCCGACGGCATCTTCTGCGGCAATGATCAGATTGCGCGTGGCGTCATCGATGCGCTGCGCGAACGCGGCATCAGGGTGCCGCAGGATGTTTCGGTGGTGGGATTCGACAATTGGGAGATTGTCGCCGCCCAGACGCGACCGCCGCTGACGACGGTGGATATGGAATTGAAGGAACTGGGGCGGCAGGCCGGATTGACGGTTCTGGCGCTTGCGGAGGGACGCTCGGTGGAGCCCGGCATCAGGAAGTTGCCGTGCCGTCTCGTCGTGCGGCAATCATGCGGGGGTGACACCCTCGGAATATAGCAACGGCGCGAAGGAGACGCGCCAACTTGGGAGGAGAGCCATGATGAAGCGTCTATTGGTGGCAACCAGTATTGCCACCCTCTGCCTGGTCTCGACAGCCTCGGCTGCCGAAAAGGTTGAAATGTGGGTCCGCACAGGCATCGGCGATGCCTTCAAGAAGGTTGTCGAGGCCTATAATGCGAGCCACGAAAATCAGGTGGTCACGACCGAAGTGCCTTTCGGCGAACTGGTGCAGAAATATGCAACGGCAATCGCCGGCGGCCAGGCGCCCGACGCCCTGTCGATGGACCTGATCTATAACCCGGCCTTCGCCGCTGCGGGTCAGCTCGAGGACCTGACGGACTGGGCAAAGAGCCTGCCCTATTTCAATTCACTGTCGCCGTCGCATGTCAAACTCGGCACCTATCAGGACAAGATCTACGGCCTGCCGCTGTCGGTCGAAACCTCTGTCTTTGCCTGGAACAAGGATCTCTATAAGAAAGCCGGTCTCGACCCCGAAAAGGCGCCCGCGACCTGGGAAGAAATCGAGGCAAACGCCGAGAAGATTCGCAAGCTTGGCGATGATACGTACGGCTTCTACTTCTCGGGCGGCAGCTGCGGCGGCTGCATGATCTTCACCTTCACGCCGCTCGTCTGGGGTGCAGGTGCCGATATCCTCTCGGAGGACAGCAAGACCGCAACGCTAGACACGCCGCAAATGCGCAAGGCCGTCGGCTTCTATCGCGATATGGTCAAGAAGGATCTTGTTCCGGCAAGTGCTGCGAGCGACAACGGGACGAACTTCCTGACCTTCACAAACGGCAAGATCGGCCAGCAGAGCCTCGGCGCCTTCGCCATCGGTACGCTGGTCACCCAGTACCCGGATATCAACTTCGGCGTGACGCTGATCCCCAGTGTCGATGGCAAGACTTCGTCCTTTGCCGGCGGCGACAATTTCGTCATCACCAAGGGCACGAAAAAGATCGATGCGGTCAAGGAGTTCCTTGAATACATCTATTCAATGGATGGCCAGAAGGTCATGGCGAAATATGGCAGCCTGCCAACACGCGGCGACATTGCCGATCAGGTTCTTGCCGGGCTCGACCCCCGCATGCAGGTGGGCCTGAAGGCGATCTCCGTTGCCAAGACACCCTATACGCTGCAGTTCAATGATCTGATCAACAGCGCCAATGGACCCTGGGCAACCTTCACCAATGCCGCGATCTTCGGTGACGACGTCGATGGCGCATTCTCGAATGCCCAATCCGAGATGCAGTCCATCATCGACAGCGGCCAATAACTCTCCCGGCCGTGGCCGGGGGACGGTGGCAGTTCCCCGGCCGATTCACAGATTGAAGAAATCGAAAAATGCGGAGGTTTCGATGACCGGTTCCGGTCCGCAGCGCATCCGCGCTGTCCGAAAACGGCGAAAGTCGCAATGGCGCGGCTTTCTCTACATTGCGCCGGCCATGGCGCTCGTCATCGTCTTCTTCGTCATGCCCGTGCTGTTCACCGGCTGGATGAGCCTGCACAACTGGCCGCTGATGGGCGCCTCGCGCTGGATCGGCTTTGCCAATTATACCCGCATGTGGAACGACAGCCGCTTCATGGCAGCCCTGAATTTCACTGCCTATTACACCGTCATCGTGACCATCGCGATCTTTGCGATCGCCTTCCCGCTGGCGATTTTCGTGGAGAAGGAGCGCCGCTTCGTCAGTACCTACCGGACGATCATCTTCCTGCCCGTCGTAGTGGGGCTCGCAACGGCTTCGCTTCTCTGGGTCTGGCTTGCCAATGTCGATAGCGGCTTCTTCGGCCCTTCGCTTCGCGCGCTCGGCCTCGTCGAGCGGAGCCCGAACATCATGGCGAGCTTCGATACCGCCTTCGCAACCATCATCGTCATGGTCGTCTGGAAGATCGCGGGCTTTACGATGATCATCCTGCTGACCGGTCTGCAGGCCATTCCGTCGGAACTGACAGAGGCAGCCCGCATCGATGGCGCCGGACGCTGGCAGCGCTTTCGGCATCTAACCCTGCCGCTGATGCGAAAGACGATTGCGCTGGCGCTGATCGTCTCGGTCACCGGCTCGATCCTCGCCTTCGACCAGTTCTACATCATGACGTCGGGCGGGCCGCAGAACAAGATGATCTCGGTCGTCTACTACATCTTCAACCAGTCCTTCGTGTCCTTCAATCTGGGCTACGGATCAGCCCTTTCGATCGTGCTTCTGGCGATCCTCGTTGCGATCTCCATCGTCCAGCTCTGGCTGCTTCGTGTCGGGGAGGAACGCTGATGATCTCCTCCAGACAACGCCGCGCCCGCAAGCGTTTCAGATCGCAATCGGCCTATCATGCCGCCGGCATTGCCATTTCGATCTTTTTCCTGGCGCCCTTCATCATCACGCTGCTCGCCTCCTTCCGGCACGGTACGGAGTCGAGCCTACCGCCCTTGCCGCCATGGCCGACGACAGGCGTTAGCTTCGATGCCTATGCGCTGCTCGATACGTTCGGCGCCGGCATCTGGCAGCACATGATCAACTCGCTCTTCGTTTCGCTGGCAACGGTACTGCTGACGGTCGCCGTCAGCCTGCTCGCAGGCTACGGCTTCTCGCGCTACCGCTTCCCGCTGAAGAATGCGCTTTTCGTGCTGATCATCGCCACGCTGATGATCCCGTTCCAGTCGATCCTGACACCGCTCTTCATCATTCTGGCGAAGCTCGGTCTCAACAATTCGCTGCTGGGGCTCACCCTCGTCTATGTCACGCTGCAGCTTCCCTTCTCCGTCTTCATGATGCGCAATGCCTTCGACGCCGTGCCGAAGGAGATCGAGGAAGCAGCCCGCATTGACGGTGCGCGGGATCTGAGACTGCTCGTGCGCGTGCTTCTGCCGCTGGTGCTGCCGGGTATTGCGACGGTCGCGATCTTTGCCTTCCTCAATGCCTGGAACGAGTTCCTGGCCGCCCTCGTACTGCTCTCCAGCAACGAGAAATACACGCTTCCCGTCCTGATGACGGCGGTGCGCGCCGGTCGCCTCGGCGCCATCAACTGGGGCGCGGTTCAGGCCGGCGTCGTCGTCATGACGATCCCCTGCCTGATCGTTTTCCTGCTCCTGCAACGCTACTACATGCGCGGGCTGATGGCCGGCGCGGTGAAATGATGATCTTTCAACGAAATGGATGAAGCCATGAATAAGCTGAAGAGAGACCGCCAGTTCCGTCCCCTGCCCGTGCCGAGCGTCGAGTTGCAGGGCCTGTTTGGCGATCGCCAGGATGCGATCTGCGATTCCACCGCCGAAACGCTGCTAGACCGCTGCGTCGAGGCCGGCATGCTGCAGGCAATCGACGTGACCCAGCCAAGCCCTGGCGTGGTCATCCCCATCGGCCCCTGGGGCGGCACGACGCAGATGTTCTGGGACAGCGATCTCGGCAAGTCGATCGAGACCGTGGCCTATTCACTCTACCGGCGACCCAATCCAAAGCTCGAAGCCCGCGTCGATGAGATCATCGACATGTATGAAAAACTGCAGGACAAGGACGGCTATCTGAACGCCTGGTTCCAGCGCGTGCAGCCGGGCCGCCGCTGGACGAACCTGCGCGACCATCACGAACTCTATTGCGCCGGTCACCTGATCGAAGGCGCCGTCGCCTATTATCAGGCGACCGGCAAGAAGAAGCTGCTCGACATCATGAGCCGCTATGCCGATTACCTGATCACCGTCTTCGGCCACGGCCCGGGCCAGATCCCCGGCTATTGCGGTCACGAAGAGGTGGAACTGGCGCTGGTCAAGCTGGCACGCGTCACCGGCGAGAAGAAATATCTCGATCTCTCGAAGTTCTTCGTCGATGAGCGCGGCACCGAACCGCATTTCTTCACCGATGAGGCGACCCGCGACGGCCGCAGTGCGGCCGACTTCCACCAGAAGACCTATGAATATGGCCAGGCGCATCTGCCGGTGCGCGAGCAGAAAAAGGTCGTCGGCCATGCGGTACGCGCCATGTATCTCTATGCAGGCATGGCCGATATCGCCACGGAATATAACGACGACACACTGACGGCAGCACTCGAAACCCTCTGGGACGATCTGACGACCAAGCAGATGTATGTCACCGGCGGCATCGGCCCGGCCGCCTCCAACGAAGGCTTCACCGACTATTACGACCTGCCGAATGAAAGCGCTTATGCCGAGACCTGCGCCTCGGTCGGCCTCGTCTTCTGGGCAAACCGTATGCTCGGCCGCGGCCCGAACCGGCGCTATGCCGATATCATGGAGCAAGCGCTCTATAACGGCGCCATGGCCGGCCTTTCACTCGACGGCACCCGTTTCTTCTATGAGAACCCGTTGGAAAGTGCGGGCAAGCATCACCGCTGGATCTGGCACCATTGCCCCTGCTGCCCGCCCAATATTGCCCGCCTGCTGGCATCTGTCGGCTCTTACATGTATGCGATCGCCGAGGATGAAATTGCCGTCCATCTCTACGGGGAAAGCAAGGCACGCTTCGATCTCGCCGGCGCCAAGGTCGAGCTTTCGCAGCAGACCCGCTATCCTTGGGATGGCGCGATCCATTTCGACCTTACGCTCGATCGTCCCGCACATTTCGCACTGTCGCTGCGCATCCCGGAATGGGCTGAGGGTGTTGCGCTCTCCGTCAACGGCGAAAAGCTTGATCTGCAATCCACCACCGTTGAAGGTTATGCCCGGATCGAGCGCGACTGGAAGAGCGGTGATAAGGTCGATCTGTCGATCCCGCTGGCTGCCCGCAAGCTCTTTGCCAATCCGCTGGTCCGTCAGGATGCCGGCCGCACGGCGCTGATGCGCGGTCCACTCGTCTATTGCGTCGAAGAGACAGACAATGGCGAGGGGCTGAATGGCATTACGCTTTCCGCCGATGTCTCGCAGGCGAAAACATCAGAAATCGTCGGCCTTCGCGGCGCCGTCGCCCTCGACCTTCCCGTCAGCCGCGACACGGCAGATTGGGGCTCTGCGCTCTACCGCACCTCTCCGCCTGCCGCACAACAGGCGAGCGCACGTTTCGTGCCCTATCCTTTCTGGGATAATCGCGAACCGGGCGAGATGCTCGTCTGGGTCAGAGCCGGCGAGGCGCGCGGTGAATAATATGGCGGATACGGGCGTCGTGCTGACCGAAATTCGCAAGAGTTTCGGCAATCTGGAAGTCATCCATGGCATTGACCTGACCATTGCCGAGGGGTCCTTCGTCGTTTTCGTCGGACCCTCGGGATGCGGAAAATCGACGCTGCTGCGGATGATCGCCGGGCTCGAGGATGTCACGGACGGGGAAATCGAGATCAAGGGACGCAACGTCACCGATCTCGATCCCTCCGATCGCGGCATCGCCATGGTCTTCCAGTCTTACGCGCTCTATCCGCATATGAGCGTGCGCGACAACCTCGCCTTCGGCCTGAAAATGGCACGGACGCAAACCTCGGAGATCGAGGCCCGCGTCAAGGCGGCCTCGGCAATCCTGAAAATCGATCATCTCCTCGATCGCCGGCCGGGCCAGCTCTCCGGCGGCCAGCGGCAGCGTGTGGCGATCGGCCGCGCGATTGTCCGCAAGCCGGATGTCTTCCTTTTCGACGAACCGCTGTCGAACCTCGACGCGGAACTGCGCGTCTCCATGCGCATCGAAATCGCCAGACTCCATCGCGAGCTTGGCAATACGATGATCTATGTCACGCACGACCAGACCGAAGCGATGACACTCGCTGACAAGATCGTCGTGCTTCGTGATGGGCATATCGAACAGTCGGGAACACCGCGCGAGATCTATGAGCGGCCGAATAATGTCTTCGTCGCGGGCTTCATCGGCTCGCCGCGCATGAACCTGCTCGAGGCAAGCTGGGCAGGTGACGGCACCATCCTGGCGGCCGGAAATCGCATTCGTTCGCCGATCAGCGGCGCCGGTCTGGCGGCTGGCCAGAAGATTACCCTCGGCGCGCGGCCGGAGCATCTGAGCATCGTCTCGGGGCCGGAGGATGACGTGTTGCGGGCTAGGGTTGATTTCGACGAGTATCTCGGCGGCACGCAATTCCTTTATTGCCAGCTTGGCGACGGCCAGCCTTTGACCGTCGAATACAGAGGATCGGTTGACATTGAGACCGGCAGCCAGCTCGCCTTCACTTGCGATCCCGCCGATCTGCACATCTTTAACTCCGACGGCATGCGGCTCGACAAATAAACGCGGGCAGCTATAGGCTGCTTCTTGTTCGCTCGACCCGGTTCCTAAGGCTTGAATAGATTTCGAGGCGATGAGCACCGGTCGATCGGGACAAGTCTTTCGCTGGAGGACAGCACCCGCCTGTCGCGCTGCATTGATCGTTTTCCTGGATTTCGAGGCTACGTCCCTCAGCAAGAAAAGCGTTCCTATCGAAGTTGCCTGGGTGTTCGAGGACGGCCGCTCGCACTCGGCCCTGATCCGGCCCGCCGCCGACTGGGACGACTGGGCGGCCGATGCGGAAGCAATCCATGGGATTTCGCAGGAGTTGCTGGCATCGGAGGGCGTGCCGGTAGAGCAGATCGCCAGCGAAATGGTCGAGGTTTTGACCGGGCACGAGCTCTATGCGAGTGCCCCTTCGTGGGATGGGAAATGGCTGAGCGTTCTCCTGCGCTCCGCCGGCTTTCCTCGGCATGCCCTCCGGCTCGGCAAGTCACGTGACGCCTTTGTGGCCACGGCGCGTGAATTAACAGGAGCGACCATCACGGAGACAGAGCTATCGAAGCTCATCGACGGCATCATCGAGGAAAGCAAGGCGGCAATCCCGGCGCATCGCGCATTGGCGGACGCCGTGCTTGAGCTTACCCGATGGAAGCTTGTTCGTGAGGCAGCCAAGAAGCGCATGGCGACAGGCGGGTAGAGGTCAGCGCTTGTGAAAGCTCTCGGTCACCCAGCGTGCAAAATCCGCAGCCGGGCGCGCAAGGCGGTCGAAGCTGCGGGCAACCAGCCAGTAGGCGCCATTCGGAACCGTGAGGTCGAAGAGCTGGCGCAAGCGACCGGTCCGAATTTCCTCCTCAGCAAAGGCTTCATCCAGGAGTGCAACGCCCTGGCCGCGCAGCGCCGCGTGCAGCACGAGCCCGTCATCTGCATAGACCGGCCCCTTCGCCGTCTCGGGCACAGCGATGCCGGCCGCCTCAAACCACCGGCTCCAGGCGTCGCGGGTTTCCTCATGTAAAAGCCCGTAAGCAAAAATGTCATGCGGAGAGGAGATCGGTGGGCCACGCTCCAGAAGATCGGAGGCGATCACCGGCACCATGCGGACATCGATCAGGTGCCGGCTTTCTGTCCGTGGCCATGCGGTGACGGTGGCGCTGTGCCTGATCGCGATCTGCGCCTGGCCGGTACGGAATTCGATCGTCCGCGGATCAGCATCGAGCGATATCTCGACGTCAGGATGACGTTTGCGAAATTCCGGCAGCCGCGGCACCAGCCAGCAAGCGGCGAAGGAAGGTTCGACGCTGACTTTCAGATCCACAGACACTGAAGCTCTGCGGATATCCTCCAGGCACTCATCGATCCGGTCGAAGGAAGGGGTGAGCACGGCAAGCAGCTTCCGGCCGCTTCCGGTCAGGATGACACTTCGATGGCGCCGCTCGAAGAGCGGCTCGCCCAATAGCTGTTCCAGCTCGCGGATCTGCCGGCTGACGGCGGCCTGCGAGATGAACAGTTCCTCGGCCGCAAGCGTGAAGCTCTCGAGCCGTCCCGCGACCTCGAAGCTTCTCAATGCCGTCAGCGGCAGCCGACCACGTTTCATCCCATAACCTCAAGTCATCCGAAGTCAACGATAAGCTCGTTTGAAGACCGGGCGCAAGGAGAGGAGAACAATAGGAAAAGGAGAGAAGCCATGTGGAAGCAAATCGTCTCCATCCTGATGGATGCCATTCGCCTTGTCACCTTCACATCGGACGACAAAGATAACCGGCGGCACCGGGACTGCTGAACGCTCACGCAGCTTATCGGGATTTTCGCGCATTCATAATCCTGCGCCGGGGTCTATATAGACCTCTCCTTACTTGAGAAGCAGGAGCATCACGATGCAGAAGCGTAAACTCGGCAGCCAGGGACTTGAAGTATCGGCCATCGGCCTCGGATGCATGGGCATGAGCCAGTCCTACGGGCCGGCCGATGAGACGGAATCCATCGCAACCCTTCACCGCGCCATCGAGCTCGGCTGCACTTTCCTCGATACGGCCGAGGTTTACGGCCCCTATAAGAATGAGGAACTGCTCGGTCGAGCTCTCAAGGGCCGGCGTGACGAGGTGACGCTGGCCACGAAATTCGGCTTCCGCCTGAAAGACGGCAAGCAGGTTGGCACCGAACGCGACAGCCGGCCGGAAACCATTCGCAGCGCCGTCGAAGGCTCGCTCAAGCGTCTTGCCACCGACCACATCGACCTCATCTACCAGCACCGTGTCGATCCGGCTGTCCCTATGGAAGACGTCGCCGGCACGGTCGCTAAGCTCGTCGAGGAAGGCAAGGTTCGCTACTTCGGCCTCTCCGAAGCCGGTGTCGCCAATATCCGCCGCGCGCATGCCGTCTTTCCGGTGTCAGCCGTGCAGAGCGAATATTCGCTGTGGGAGCGCAATCTGGAGGCCGACGTGATCCCAGCTTTGAGGGAGCTCGGCATCGGCCTCGTGCCCTTCAGCCCACTCGGCCGCGGCTTCCTGACCGGGGAGGTCAAGCGCGCCGAAGACTATCCGGAAGGCGATTTCCGTCGCGGCGATCCGCGCTATCAGGGCGAGAACTACGACGCCAATGTCCGCGCAGCCGAGGCCGTCCGCTCGGTTGCATTCTCGCTCGGCGTCAAGCCTGGTCAGGTGGCCCTCGCCTGGATCCTGCATAAGGGCAGCGACTTCGTGCCGATCCCCGGTACCAAGCGCCGCAGCTACCTGGAAGACAATATCGCCGCGGCTTCCATCGCGCTCAATGCCGAGCAGATGAAGGCGCTCGATGAAGCGCTTGCCCCCGGCAAGGTTTCGGGCAAGCGCTACAACGACACGATCATGTCGACGATCGATCGCTGAGGGTGCTCACGCGTCGATATCGGTCGACAGCGTGATGTCCTTCTGCGCTTCCAGCTCGGCAAGTCGCTCGTTCAGGGCCTTGCGGATCGACTGATAGGTCGTGCTGCCGAGCGCGAGCCGCTTTGGCGCCGGTTGTTTTTCGGCCGCCGCGATCATCGCGTCGGTCATCCTCACGGGGTCGCCCAGGATCTTGAACAAACCGTCGGCAATTGCCCTGCGCACCTGGCCGGCCGGCGTCTCCTCATAGACATCCATCTGCGGCGGCCTGACGAGGCCGGCGCCGAAATCCGTGCCCGCCGGTCCCGGTTCGACAATGGTGATGTCGATGCCGAAGGGGGCGACTTCCTGTGCTACCGCCTCGATGAAACCTTCAATCCCCCACTTGGTGGCGTGATAGAGGCTGAAATTCGGATAGGCGATCTGCCCGCCTTCCGAAGCGACCTGCAGGATGCGACCACCGCCCTGCTGACGCAGATGCGGCAAGGCCGCGCGGATTACCTGGATGGAGCCGATCAGGTTGGTATCGATCTGATGGCGGATCTGTGCATCGCTCACCTCTTCTGAGGCGCCGAACAGGCCATAACCGGCATTGCTGACAACGACATCGATGCGCCCCATCCGCTCGAAGGCGGCGTCGACGACTGCATGAACGGCCCGGTCATCGGTGACGTCGAGGGGCGTGACCCAGAGCCGCTCACCATATTGCGCTTCAAGGTCAGCCAGGGCTTCGCGCCTGCGCAAGGTTGCGGCGACGCGATCGCCGCGCGCCAGCAGCTTCTCGGTCATGATCCGGCCGAAACCGGAGGATGTGCCTGTGATGAACCATGTCTTTGTCATCGTCTCTACCTTTCTGATGCCGTTGGATCGCGGCTTGATGACAGCAAAGATAGAGAGGTTTATTGATGGGATAATCCGTTCAAATCTGCATGAGCTGTTGAAAAATACCCATGAGTTATCGGCCGACACTTGATGACCTCAATGCCTTCTCGGCAATCGTTACCCATCGCAGCTTTCGCAAGGCGGCCGGCGAACTCGGCCTGTCGCCTTCAACGCTCAGCCATATGATGCGCAACATGGAGGCGCGCATGGGCGTGCGCCTGCTGCATCGCACGACACGCAGCGTCGCGGCCACCGAAGCCGGCGAAATGCTTCTCGACAGGCTGAAACCGGTCTTGCGTGATCTCGATCTGGCGCTCGATGCCGTCGGGGAATTCGGCGGACAGCCGAGCGGTACGCTGCGCATCAACGCGAGCGAAATTGCCGCCCGCGTGCTGTTGAACGCCGCCATTCCTCTCTTTCTCGAACGCTATCCGGAGATATCGCTCGATATCGTCACCGAAAACCGGCTGGTCGATATTGTCGGCGAGGGCTTCGATGCCGGCATCCGCCTGCGGGAATCCGTGCCGCTTGATATGATAGCGGTCGAATTCGGCGGCGAGGCACGTTTCCTCGCGGTTGCCTCATCAGCCTACTTGAAAGACCACAAGCGACCGAAGACGCCTGAAGACCTCAAGCGCCACCGCTGCATCCGCCTGCGTATGCCGAGCGGCAAACTCTACCGCTGGGAATTTGAGAAACACGGCCAGGAAGTGACTACCGAGGTATCGGGTGCGCTCACGCTCGATCATGTAGAACTGATGGCGGAAGCGGCGGTCAAAGGGCTCGGCATTGCCTATGTGCCGGAAAGGGTCGCGCGGCCCTATCTTGCCAGCGGTGAGCTTATCTCTGTGCTTGACGACTGGTGCCCGTCGATCCCCGGACTCTGCCTCTATTATCCCGGTCACAGGCATGTGCCGCAAAGCCTCAGAGCCTTCATATCCGTTCTGACGGAAGTCGAGCGGCAAGGTGCTTAGCCTCCCCGCGCATCACCCTTGCCCATTCTGTCTCGCCTGTTCCGCAGCGCGGAAGCGCGCCGGCGTTATGCCGCGTCTTGCCTTGAAAGCCTTGCCGAAGGCGGCTTCCGATTCATAACCGACCTCTGCAGCAATATCTGCAACCGCTCGGCGCGTCCTGAGCAGCAAGTCACTCGCCAACATCATCCTGATATCGGCCAGGAACACGCCGACTGTCATTCCGGCGCGCTCGCGAAATTGCCGGGCATAGGTAGCCCGCGACATGGCCGAATGACGGGCAAGATCATCGATCGTCCAGCCAAAGGCCGGTGAGGACATCATTGCCACGACGGATTTGCCGAGCCTGGCATCCCCAAGCAATTGCAGCAGCCCCGAGGATGCGACGGTCGAGACCTTGCCTGCCCTCACCGCCATGATGAAAAGCGAGAGACAGGTTGCCGTGATAATCGCCAATGCTCCCGGCCTCTCTTCAACTGTCTCCCTGTAGAGCATGGCGACCAGCGTCTTCAGCAACTCCTCCGACTCCTCGGCGAGCGATACGTGAAAGACGTCAGGCAGGCTATCGAGCAGCAAGGCAGCCGATCCCGGCGCGCAATCGAAATGACCACAGAGCAGATCGACATCGGCCTCGCCTTCGCCGTTTTCGCGCAAAGGCAGCATGCCACCCGCGGCAATGCGCAGAGGCGGTGCTTCGCCGCGTGGCCGCAAACCAACGATCGAATGCGCATCCCCGCGCGGCAGCAGCAGGAAATCGCCAGAGCGCAAGGTGATCTCACGACCGGAGCCGAGGCGAATGAGACAATCGCCGCCGAGGATCAGATGAAACGGCAACGTACCTGCTGCAACGGGCTCGTGGTCGATATGAAACGCGCCCTGCAGCCGGCAGCGAATGTCGAGCGTCGGCTGCAGGCGGGCAAGTTCGATAAGGCGGCTTAAAACATCCATGAGACGATCGCGCTAGAAAATGACTTTTCTGAGCATTCAAACTATCACCCTTGAAGGTCATAGTCACTTCCAACAGCCGAGGCAATCACGCCGTCGCTGATATGAGAAGGAATGATTTTCATGTTGGACTGGAAGGAATATCGCGGCGAACTCCTGGACCGGATCGGCGAAATCGCCAAGATCGTGCCAGAGACGATCAAAGGCTATCAAACCCTTTCGACCGCCGGACAGAAGACCAACCATCTCGACGCCAAGCAGCGCGAGCTAATCGCCCTTGCCGTCGCCGTCACCGTCCGTTGCGATGGCTGTATTGCCGTACATACGACCGAGGCCCAGAAGGTCGGCGCCACCAAGGAGGAAATTGCTGAGGCCCTCGGTGTCGCGATCTCCGTTAATGCCGGTGCTGCTCTTGTCTATTCGGCCCGCGTGATGGACGCTGCCGACGCCATTGCAAAGTAAAACGTTCAAAGTGAACCACTTGCCGCATCGGCAGGATAAATGACCCTGCCGGACCAATTCGGAGAAACGAACATGTCGCTCCCCCGCATACCCGCTGCATTCTTTGGCATTGTTCTTGGCGTTGTCGGGCTCGGCAACAGCTGGCGCGCGGCCGCTGCCATCTGGCCGGTTCCGGCCAGCGTGGGCGAAGCCATCAGCCTTCTTGGCTTTGCCATCTGGCTCGTCCTCATCCTCCTCTACGTCGCGAAATGGTTTGTCGCGCCGAAGGAGGTGACAGCGGAACTTGAACATCCCATCCAGTGCTGCTTCGTCGGTCTGATCGGCGTCGCGACCATGCTGGCGGGACTTACGATCCTTCCTTATTCGCGCATCGGAACTGAAGTTTTGGCTCTGGCAGGGTTCGCCATCACCCTGTTCTTCCTGCTGTGGCGAACCGGTCTGCTCTGGCGTGGTGGGCGTGATCCGGTCACCAACACGCCGGTTCTTTATCTGCCGACTGTTGCCGGTTCTTTCGTCACCGCCATCGCGGCAGGCACGCTTGGTTATGCCGACTGGGGCCAGCTCGCCTTCGGCGCCGGTTTCTTTTCCTGGCTGGCAATCGAATCCGTCTTGTTGCACCGGCTGCTGATGGCGCCGGAGCTAGCCGCACCGCTGCGCCCGACTCTGGGCATCCAGCTTGCCCCGCCCGCCGTCGGCAGCGCCGCCTATCTGAGTGTTACGACCGGCGCGCCCGATATGTTGGTGCATGCCATGTTCGGCTACGCCATCCTGCAGGTCCTGATCATCGGCCGCCAGCTGCCCTGGATCATGCAACAACCCTTCGCCGGCTCCTATTGGGCTTTCACCTTCGGCCTTACTGCGCTTTCGACAGCAGCACTGCGCATGACGGCGCGCGGCGACGCCGGCGCGATCAGCGAGCTTGCGCCGGTTATCTTCGTGCTGGTCAACATCGCGCTTGCGATCATTGCAGTCGGAACGCTCTGGCTGCTGGTGAGAGGCAAGCTTCTTCCTGCTCCCGTCCGTGCCTGAGAGCCTGCACGGGGCTAAACCCTTGCCACTTCCTGCTGCAGATCGACCACCGCCTTGATCGGCAGGTGGTCGGACGCCATGCGGGCTAGTGGAGTGTCATGCACCTCCACGGCGGAGATGATGCCTTTCCGGTTGGCAATGATGCGGTCGAGCGCCAGAACCGGCAAGCCGGCAGGAAAGCTCGGAACGGCGGGCGGCAGCGGACCGAAGGCCATCTGGAAAGTATTGAGAGACGAGCGGTCGCCGAGCCGCCATTCGTTGAGATCGCCAAGCAGGATGGTCGGCATTTCGTGACGGTCGCTGATGAGATCGACCAGCGTCTTTGCCTGCTGCGCCCGCGAATGCCGCAGCAGACCGAAGTGCGCGGCGATGATGCGCAGCGTGCCGCCAGCTTCGAGCTCTATTTCCGCAACCAGCGCGCCGCGCGGCTCTAGCCCTGGCAGCTTCACCTGATGCACATCATGCACCAGACCTTTGCGGACGAGCACGACATTACCATGCCAGCCATGCGCTTTCACCGCCCCTGAGATCGGAACTGGAACGAGCCCGGTCTCGCGCTCCAGCCGGGCGAGATCGAGAATGCCCGTACGCTCGCCGAAACGCGTATCGGCCTCCTGCAGCGCGATGACGTCGGCATCGATCTCATGAATGACACGGCTCGTGCGTTCCGGATCAAAGCGTCGGTCAGTGCCGACGCATTTATGGACATTGTAGGAGGCGATAAGAGTGCCGTCATTGCGCGGTTTTGGCCCCGCACGCCAGGTCTCAACGCGCTTCCTCCTATTCTTGATGGAAGCGATGATACTGGCGGGCAGACTGTCTTTCTTCTTGACTTGCATCGGAAGGAACGCCGGCTCCATTGCTCGAAAAGCTCTTTTTCAGGATTATAGGCAGCGCAGCAAAACTTGCCATGCCGCAATCATGAAAACTCTGTCAAAGATATGGTGAACCCAGCCACAGCACCTTTTCGAGGAGCCGCACCAGGAAGGGCCGCGACCACAGGCCCTCGAGCGTAACCGGCGTGGCGGACTTGATGGCATCATCGATGCGCTCATCGATTTCGGCGGCAAAGCCGGCATTCAGCACTTCGAGATCGACTTCGAAATTCAGCCGCAGCGAGCGCGGATCGAGATTGGAGGAACCGACATAGGCCCAGGTCCCGTCGATAGAAAGAAGCTTGGAATGGCTGAAGCTGCCGGTCGAACGCCAGATGCGGCAGTAGTTCTTGACGATCTGGTCGAACTGCGCCGTCATCGCCCGGTCGACCAGAACGAGATTGTTGGCGGCAGGCACAACGATATCAACCTCCACGCCACGCCGGGCCGCCGTCGTCAGCGCGCTGATCAGCTCCCGATCCGGTAGAAAGTAAGGCGACATGATCCGGATCGACTGGCGCGCGACAGAAAAGGCACCTATCAGCATCTTGTGGTTCGTTTCCACGCTCCGGTCCGGTCCGGAAGCGACGACGCGCAAGAAGACCGGATCGCCGCGCTTGCGCTCCAGTCGGTCGCTGCGCCAGGGCTCACTGTTCAGGACTTCGCCTGTCGTGAAACGCCAGTCCTCGGCCGCGACGTCGAAGAGATCGGCAACCGCCGGGCCGCTGACGCTGAAATGCGTGTCATGGGCAAAACTCCCGCCGACCGCTTCCTCACTGAAGCCTTCGCGGATATTCATGCCACCCGTCAGTGCGATCTTTCCATCCGCGATCAGGATCTTGCGGTGTGTGCGCAGATTTGCATAGGGCAGCCTCAGGCCCATGATGACGTTGCCATTGAAGACATCGACGGTCACGCCGCCGTCCTTCAGGTATCCGAGAATGCTCGGCACCGAATAGCGCGCACCAACCGCATCGATCAGCACGCGCACTTCCACGCCGCGCTTGACGGCTGCAATCAGCGCATCGGCGATACGCAGCCCGATCCTGTCACGGTCGAAGATATAGGTTTCCAGCAGGATACTGCGCTCGGCGCCATCGATTGCGGTCTTCATCGCCGCATAGGCTTCGTCGCCGTTTTCCAGCATGTCGATCGTATTGCCCGTCGTCAGCGGATAGCGCGTGACGCGATCGCCGAGCGTCTGCAGGGCAGCAAAACGCCGGCCGAACTGGCTGATGACGGCATCGGTCTCCGCGTCAAACTTTTCGAGTTCGTCCAGATCGGCGGCAGGCAGCAACGCGTCGCGGCGAAGGCTCAGCGACTTGCGGCGGATGCGGTTGATGCCGGCGATCATGTAAAGCAGAGCGCCGATGATCGGTGAGAGGAGGATGACGCCCACCCAGCCGGTCGCGGCCCGGACCTCTTCCTTGGTCATGGTGGCGTGGATCGCCGCCGCTGCCCCCATGGCAATGGAGATGACGAAGAGGATATGCGGCCAGTAGGTCGACAGCAGTTGGAACATCGCCACAGGATATAGCCGCGAATCGTCTGCGTTCAATCAGTGCGTGGCTCGCTCTCAACGCGAAATTTTCAGATGCTTAATTTGCCGGCTCAATATCGATGATAAAGACGACCGAATGCGGCGGCAGCGCACCATTCTCGGCGGGCTTTGCTTCCTTGCCGTAGCGCTCGTAGATCACCGTCCCGGCGACCGACGGCAAGAATAGCGCCTGCCCCGACAAATTGGCGCGTAGCGCCAGCGTCAAATTCGCAAACTTCCACCAAACCGCGACCGCCCCTTCGGGCGCCTCCAGCGCGCCGCTTTCGATGGCCCAGCTCTGCCGCAGCAGCGGCACGATATAGGTCTTGCGCAGCTTCAGGAGCTCGGCGACGAAAGCCAGGCTTTTCCGGCCCTCTTCGTTCTCCAACCATTGCCAGCCGAGTTTCGAACTCTCGAAAGTCGAAAGGGCATTGGGATCGGGCAGATCGGCCGCGGTCCTGCCAGCCTTCAATCCGCCGAAACCCTCGGCTTCCGCCATACGACCCTCGCGGACTATTTTGGCGAGCTCGCCCGTGTAATCGGTGAAGAAATAGAAGGGTTGCCTCTCCCCATACTCCTCCCCCATGAAGAGAAAGGGAATGTGCGGTGAGAGCAGGAGTATCGCTGTCAACGCATCCAGCATATCGGGATCGGAAAGGCTCACCAGCCGCTCGCCGAAGGCGCGGTTGCCGATCTGGTCGTGGTTCTGCAGGAAATCGACAAAGGCGGTCGGCGGCAGGTAGCGACGCTCGCCGACAGGTAGTCCCGGCGGCTCCGTTCGATCCGGATAGATGAAGCCATGCTGAAGCGCCAGGCGAAGCTTATGCCAGAGCTGACCGGCGAAAGGCTTGTAGTGGCCGATGGTTTCGCCGGTCGCGATGATGTGCGCCACATGATGGAAATCATCGTTCCATTCGGCCTTATAGGCCTTGGGAGCGCCGTTCTCGTCACGGACCAGCAGCTCCACGAGATTGCGCTGGTCTTCGACGACGAGATGAACCTGCCTGTCGGCGAAGGTGGCTTTCACTTCTTCGGCCATGGCCGAAAGCACATGCTTTTCAGAGGCATCATGGATTTGCTCCACGGCATCGAGCCTGAGCCCATCCAGCCGGAACTCACCGATCCAGTAGAGCGCATTCTCGATGAAGAAGCGCCGCACCGGTTCCCGCCCGAAATCAATCGCCGCCCCCCAGGGCGTTTCCCGGTCTTTGCGGAAGAAGCCGGGCGCATAGCAGTGGAGATAATTACCCTCGGGTCCGAAATGATTGTAGACGACGTCGAGCAGCACCATGATGCCGAGGCCATGCGCCGTATCGATAAGGGCCTTGAAATCGGCCGGCGTGCCGTAAGCGGAATGCGGCGCATAATGCAGCACGCCGTCGTAACCCCAGCCGCGCTTGCCGGCAAATTGCGCAACCGGCATCACTTCGATAGCCGTGATACCGGTTTCCGCGAGATGCTTCAGCTTCTCCACCGCAGCCCGGAACGTACCCTCGGGCGTAAAGGCACCGATATGGATTTCGCTGATGACGGCCTCTTCCCAGGGACGGCCGCACCAGCGCGAATTCTGCCATTGGTAGCTGGGATCGACGATCAGAGACGGCCCATGCACGTCACCTGTCTGCGCCCGCGACGCCGGGTCCGGCACGGCTTTTCCATCAGGGAGGACGAACATGTACTCATCGCCGGCGGATGCTTCCGCCGCAGTGGCTTCGAACCAGCCGCCACCGACGTCCTGCATCGGGATATCCTGGCCGCAGTGCCGCAGCGAGATCGCATTCTCACCTTGCGTCCAGAGGCGAAAACGCGCGCCGCCGCCCGCGAGCAGCGCGGCACCCCAGCGTCCCGTGCCTTCCACGATCGTGCCTGTCTGTGAAATCTGGTTCATCCCTCACCCCGTGTGATTTCCAATCAGCATCAAATTCCTGAGGCTGCGGGTTGTTCCGAACGGGCAGGCACTTTATTCCCTCCTTGGCTCGAAGGTGAAACTGACACCTGAGCGCGGTCACATCCTCATGCCAGAGAACCGTCCGCCGGTTCTCGTGACCATCCACCCTTCCTTCCTCCTGCGGATTCGCGAGGAGGAGGATGTCGCGCGCCGGCGTGCGAATTTCATCGAGGAACTGCACCGTGCTGTCCAATATCAAGGCAACTAGAACGAGTTATTGCCTATAAATACTGCAACGCAAAAATATTCCCGATTTACTTGGCAAATCCACTTGAAACCGGCTCCATAGTCTGGAACCTTTTCAACGGTATCGCGTTCGAACGACGGCATGTTGTGACTGGAGATCAGCGATGGCAGAAACTCGGGAAGAGTGGATAAAGAAACGTGCATATGCCCTCTGGGAAGAAGAGGGGCACCCGACGGGACGGGATTCCGTCCATTGGGAACAAGCAAGGGCGGAGCATGACGCGCTCAAGGGGGCTTCAAAATCTCCAAACGGCAAGGAAGTAAAACCTCGGGCGAAACGGGTGGCGTCAGCCAAGACGGCGGCAGCAGCTGAGGTCACGAATGGCGGCGAAGTCAAGAAACCTGCCAAACAGGCGGCGACAAACACAAAGACCAACGGCATCGTCAAACCGGCCCCGAAGCGGGCAGCCGTACGCAAGTCGGCTTCCTGAAGAGAAATATTCAAATTGCAATGAAAAAGGGCGCCTTCACGGCGCCCCTTAGCTTTTTTTGTCATAAGTTGAATTAGTTGCGCGCTAAGAAGTTCATGAAGCGCCAGCTTCTATGCGGGGGTGACCACAAGCCGAATGAAACGTCCGTCTGGACAGCTTTGCAAAAAAGCTGCGTCCACCCCTCGAAACGGGGAGCAAGAGTATCCTCCGGCTGTTTATGGGCAAACAGGGGAAGTCGCCATGAACTGCCGTTTTGCCCATGCCCTTGTCATCCCAGTTCCCGCGGCCTCCGGCCGGGGTTTTCCTGCACCGGTGTGAGGGATGGAGATGTCGCTTCTTATGATCGCCGCTTTGCTCTATGTCGGTTTCGCGCTGGGGCTCATACTTCTGGTTGATAATATAGTCGGCGTATTTTTTCGCGATCCGCGCAAACCGATCCAGCTTCGTTCCTTTGCTTTGAGCCGCGCTTTCATCGCCTCGCAGAAGCTGGATCAGGAATAACAAATATAAACAGCCTTTTGCGAGTAATCGGACACTTTGCCCGGTTAACGATATTTGCAGCTCGCCCTTTCCCTCCTGCCCCACGCCTCTATTTTGTCGACGTGGACCGGCAGACCCGGCGCGCGTGATGCCACAGTAAGATTGAAAGCGATTTTTGATGGCACGGGTTGGGGGCCGCTGGCCGGAAGGCGATAGCGAAATCGGGAATTTGCTGCGCCGGAATGGTTTGGATGCTGCCGGCATCGGGTCAGTCGAAGCATGGCCGAGTTCACTCCGGCATATCGCGGAAATGGTTGTCAATTCACGCCAGCCGAAATTCGTCGCCTGGGGCCCCGAACTCGCCTTCATCTACAACGACGCCTATGTCGCGATCTTTCCCGAACGGCATCCTGCCGCCCTCGGAAAACCGTTTCAGCAGGTCTGGTCCGATATCTGGCCGCAGTTCGAGCCGATCGTGGAGGCCACGCTTAAAGGTCGGTCACAGCTCTACAAGGAACTGCACGTCCCCATGCGGCGCGAGGGACAGACGGAAGACACTTGGTTCACCTTTTCCTACACGCCGCTGCGGGACGACGACGGCAAGGTCGCCGGTATTCTCTGCGCGACGATGGAAGTGACGGACCAAGTGCTTGCCAAGCGCCGGGAGCGCATCGCGTTGGATGAGGCTCGGGAAAAATCCGCAACACTCGCCGTCGTTAACAGGGCCGGCTCGGCGATTACCGCCGAACTCAATGTCGATCGCCTGACACAGATTGCTGTCGATGCTGGCGTAGCGTTGACGGGCGCCGAATTCGGCGCCTTCTTCTACAATGTCGACGACGGCGAAGGCGGCAGTTACATGCTTTACGCGCTGTCGGGTGTCGACCGGAAACATTTCGACAGGTTTCCGATGCCGCACAACACCAAGGTTTTTGCACCGACTTTCAGCGGCGAAGGCGTCGTGCGCTCCGACGATATCCTGCTTGATCCGCGCTACGGGCAGAATGCGCCGCATTTCGGCATGCCGAATGGCCACCTTCCTGTGCGCAGCTATCTCGCCGTGCCGGTCAAGTCACGCGACGGCAGCGTCATTGGCGGGCTGTTCTTCGGTCACAGCCAGCCCGCCCGCTTTTCGGATGCGGCAGAGGCAAGCCTCGTCAGCCTGGCTGGCCAGTCTGCCGTCGCAATCGACAACGCCCGGCTTATCCGCGCTGCTGAGCTTGAGATCGTCCAGCGCCGCGAGGCCGAGGACCAGCTCCGCAAACTGAACGAAACGCTTGAGGTCCGTGTCGCCGCCGAAATCCTCGAACGCCAGCAGGCGGAAGCAGCCCTGCAGCAGGCGCAGAAGATGGAATCGATCGGCAAGCTCACCGGCGGCGTCGCGCACGATTTCAACAACCTGCTGCAGGTCATTTCGGGCAATCTCCAGCTTCTCGGCAAGGATGTGACGAATAACGGCCGAGCCAAAGAGCGCATCTCCAACGCGCTATCCGCCGTCGAGCGCGGATCGCGGCTCGCCAGCCAGCTTCTCGCCTTCGGCCGCAGACAGCCTCTGGAGCCGAAGGTGATCAATATCGGCCGCCTCGTCTCTGCCATGGATGACTTGCTGCGCCGCGCGCTCGGTGAGGAAATCGAGGTTGAGACCATGGTCTCCGGCGGCCTCTGGAACAGCTTTGCCGACCCGATCCAAATCGAGAACGCACTGCTGAACCTTGCGATCAATTCCCGCGATGCAATGGATGGCGCAGGCAAACTGACGATCGAAGTGGGAAATGCCTTTCTCGACGACTCCTACAGCCGCACACATCCGGAGGTCGCAGCCGGCCAATATGTGGTGCTCGCGGTGACCGACACTGGCACAGGCATGCCACCTGAGATCATCGAGCAGGCTTTCGAACCGTTTTTCTCCACCAAACCGGAAGGCAAGGGCACCGGTCTCGGCCTTTCCATGGTCTACGGTTTCGCCAAGCAGTCCGGTGGCCATGTGAAGATCTACAGCGAGATCGGCGAAGGCACGACGGTGAAGCTTTATCTTCCTCGCTCCTTCCAAAGCGAAGACAGGATCGCCGCTGGCGACAATGTTCCCGCAATCGGCGGCACCGAGACGATTCTGGTCGCCGAGGATGACGAAGGCGTGCGCACAACCGTCGTCGAGATGCTGACCGATCTCGGCTATTACGTGCTGAAGGCCAAAGATGCGCAGAGTGCGTTGACCGTGATCGAGAGCGGCGCGCATATCGACCTGCTTTTTACCGACGTCGTCATGCCTGGTCCGCTGAAGAGCCCGGAACTCGCGCGCATGGCCCGCGAGCGCCTGCCCAACGTCGCCGTGCTTTATACGTCAGGCTATACCGAAAACTCGATCGTCCATGGCGGCCGGCTCGATCCCGGCCTGGAGCTCCTCTCCAAGCCCTATACACGGGAGGCCTTGGCGCAGAAAGTCCGCCACGTCCTCGCCAACCATGCGCAACGCCGCCAGACCAACCCGGTGCCGCTGCCGGCCAGCGGGGAACCGCGCGACATCGTCCAGGCCAGGTTGAAGCTTCTGCTGGTCGAGGACGATGCCTTCATCCGCATGGATACTGCCGAAATCCTGCGGGATCTCGGCTATGACGTGATCGAAGCCGACAGCGGAGAACAGGGCATCGAACTCCTGCGCAGCCCAGATACGAATACAGATATTATCGTTGCCGATGTCGGCTTGCCGGGCATGTCCGGCCCGGCCTTCGCAGCGCTGGCGCGCGAAGCTCTCCCTTCGGTCGGCCTCGTCTTTGCAACCGGCAACAGCAATCTGCCGGATGCGAACCGCTTTTCCGGTTCCGTGCTGCTGCCAAAGCCGTTTACCACCGCAGCACTCGACCGCGCTGTGAAGACCGCTGCCCGCCAGCGCCCAATTGCCTAGACCGGGACGGCCTCGGAACCTTTTAGATGACCAGCGGTTGAGCCTCTTTCGAACCAAAGGAGGCAGCCATGCCGAGAGGTGACAAATCCGCTTATACCGACAAGCAAAAGAGAAAAGCCGAGCATATAGAGGAAGGCTATGAGGACCGCGGCGTATCCCAAGGGGAGGCAGAACGCCGTGCATGGGCAACCGTCAACAAGGAAAGCGGCGGCGGCAACAAATCCGGCTCCGGGCGCGGCAAGAAGGATACGAACGAATCCTCCGAGAAGGGCGGACGGATCGGCGGCCACGCCTCCGCATCTCGCTCGAAGGAAGAGCGTTCCGCTTCCGCCAAGAAGGCGGCCGCCACCCGCAAGCGCAACGAACACCACGCCCATCACTGAGGGCACATCAGACACCAGCAACGCGGCAGGTGACCTCGCGCCGCATGCCGCTGCTAAGGGACACTCGCAATGGCGAAGAGCAAGAAGAAATGGTCACAGGGTGCCACCGAAAACAGTGACGCCATGGACCGCAAGGAAGGTGTCTTCACATCCAACGATCCGAAGAAGATCGCCGCTTCCCTGATACACTCGGCCGAAGACAGCGACCGGCGCAAATCGAGCCCCTTCCGGTCGGCCATGTCGGTGTTGAATTTCTACATCAACCGCGCCGGAGACCAGTTGACGAAGAAGCAGAAGGGCACACTTGAAAAGACGAAGGACGAACTTCGCAAGGGTTTCGGCCGCCAAACAGAGCGTTAAAGACATTACGAGGGCAAATGACCTACGAGCTTTATTATTGGGACGGCATCCAGGGCCGTGGAGAATTTGTGCGACTGGCACTCGAGGAAGCCAGTGCCGACTATATCGACATTACCCGCCAATCTGGCCGCGGGCGCGGCACCGGCGCGATGCTAAGCATCATGCAGAGCGATAGCGAAGCGCGCATTCCCTTCGCCCCACCCTTCCTCAAGGAGGGCGACCTCATCATTCCGCATGTCGCCAACATTCTTCTGTACCTCGGCCCCAAACTCGGCCTGGCACCTGATGACGAAGGGATGCGCTATGTCGTGAACGGGTTGCAGCTCACGATCACCGATTTCGTCGCCGAGGTGCATGACACGCATCACCCGATCGCCACCTCGCTCTATTACGAAGACCAGAAGGACGAGGCGAAGGCCCGTTCGGCCGATTTCATCAAGGAGCGCATCCCGAAATTCCTCGGCTATTTCGAACGCGTACTGCGGCAGAATCCGGATGGCCCCAAATATGTAGCCGGCGATGCGCTGACCTATGTGGACCTGTCGCTCTTCCAGATCGTCGAGGGTCTCGTTTATGCCTTTCCAAAGGCGATGAGCAGATACCGCAGCAAATATCCTCTACTTGCCGCCCTCCATGATAGCGTCGAGCATCGCCCCAACATCGCCCGCTATCTGAAATCCGACCGCCGCCTGCCTTTCAGCACGGAAGGCATTTTCCGCCACTATCCGGAACTCGACATGGATGCGCCCTGATCAGGCATTGCTTTCAATTTTTCGGGAACGATGTCTTCGCCGTCGGTTTTGTCTTCGATCCAGAATTTGAAATGTCGAAAGGTCGAGGAAGGCCGCCACGAGAACGTGCCCCATACTCTCCTGTTTGAATGCGTAACCCGCGGCTCCCCCGCGGGTTTTTTATTCACTCGACAATGGTGTGGCGCGTCAGGAAATCCAGCATGCGGTTCTCATCCACTCGAAGCCCCCGCAGGGGTTCGCTGCTGCCCTCCTCCAGCGTCTCATTCTTGGCTGAAAGTGCAATGATTGCCGGGTGGATGTAGCTGGAGCGAGAGATCGCAGGCGTATTATGCAGGACGTCGGCCGCAGCTTCCGACATCTCCTTGACGGTCGGCCGTCTTCCTTCTGATATGGCGTTGCGCGCGGCGCCGAAAGCGGCAAGCGAACCTGCCCATGTGCGGAAAGTCTTCGCGGAAATGGCAATGCCCGAGATGTCAGCGAGATAGGCATTCAGCCGGCCGGAATCGATCGGTCTCAGCGCACCCGTCTCGTCTTTCCAGACGAAGAGCTGCCTGCCCGGCAAATCGGCGATCTCTTCTAATATCTTCTGCAGGCGTGGATGTTTGAGACTGCGCTGCACGCGCTTGCCGCCCTTGGCGCGGAATTTCAATTCGATGCGACCGTCAACGATCTTCAGATGACGCTTCAGCAGTGTTGTTGCACCGTAGGTATCGTTCTCCTTTACATAGGCCTGGTTGCCGACGCGCAGATGCGCTTCGTCGAGCAATATTGTCAGCGCGGCAAGCACACCGTTGATGTCCTCCGCGCCGGTATCGAGATGGCGCAACACCGTTCGCCGGATTTTCGGCAGTGCATTGCCAAACTCGATGAGTTGATGGAATTTGCCGGTGCTGCGGAAGGCCTGCCAATCCTTGTGATAGCGGTATTGTTTGCGGCCACGCACATCGAAGCCGGTGGCCTGCAGATGACCGTTCTCGTCGATGCAGATCCACACATTGTCATAGGCCGGCGGCAGGCCTAGCGCGTGGATGCGCGCTCGCTGCATCTCGTCGGCCAGCGTTTTCCCGTCTGGCAGCGTATAGCTGAAGCCCTTGCCCTTTCGTCGTCTGCGGATACCGGGTTCCGTATCGCTGACATAAATCAGACCAAGCTCGGTGATGACGTCGGCATTCATTGCTTGCTATTGATCCGTCACCTGCTCCGCCGACCGAAATGGAACCACCTGCGGCGTTCGGCCTTGCTTGCATCCTTTGGCGGCCGGGTCTGCCCCTTCGGTGCAAAGACTGCAATGCTTTGGGCATAAACCATGACGGGACCTTCCTGCTCATGGAGCTTGAAAGCATCCTCCTCGGCGCCGGTATCGAGCACACGCGCCCAGTGCTTCAGGCCGTTGACCTCGGGCAAATGCACCTCGCAATCGCCGCCGGCGTTGAAGGCCAGATAGAGATCATCCATCTCCTCGGCATCGGGGGAATGCGCACTCTTCGAGAGATAGACGCCGAGCACTTGCAGCCCATCATCATTCCAGGCGCCGTCATCCATGAAACTGGCGTCCGGCTTGTACCAGGCGATTTCGACACGGCCGTCCTCGGTACTGTCGCCTGTCAGAAAGCGCTCCTGCCTCAGCACCGGGTGCGCCCTGCGGAACGCGACGACCTTGCGGCAGAAATCAAGGAACGGATCATCGAGGCCGTCCCATTTCGTCCAGCCAATCTCATTGTCCTGACAATAGGCGTTGTTGTTGCCGCCCTGACTGTTGCCGACCTCATCGCCGGCAAGGATCATCGGCACGCCCTGAGAGAGCATCAAAGTCGCCATCATGTTGCGGCGCCGGCGTACTCGCAGCCTGTTGATGTCCTCGTTATCGGTCATGCCCTCGGCACCCATATTGTCCGAATGATTGTCTGAATGACCGTCCCTGTTGTCCTCGCCATTTGCCTCATTGTGCTTGTCGTCGAAGGAAACCGTGTCCATCAGCGTGAAGCCGTCATGCGCCGACAGCAGATTAATTGATGATGTCGCTCCGCGATCCGAGTGATTGAACTGCACCGCCGAGCCGGTGATGCGCTGCGAGATCTCCGACACCATTCCGCCGTCTCCCTTCCAGAAGCGGCGTACATCGTCACGGAACTTATCGTTCCACTCGCGGAAAGGATGCGGGAAGCCGCCAACCTGATAGCCGCCGGCTCCGACATCCCAGGGCTCGGCGATCAGCTTGACCCCGGCCAGGATCGGATCCTGGCGGATCGCGCCGAAGAACAGGCCCTGCCGGTCGAATTCCAGATCCTGGCGGCCGAGCGTGCTGGCAAGATCGAAGCGGAAACCATCGATATGCATCGCGCCAACCCAGTAGCGCAGACTGTCCAGCACCATGCGCATGACCATCGGATGAGCGACGTTCAGCGTATTGCCGGTGCCCGTCGTATCGAAAGTATGGCGCGGATCGTCGGGCGAGAGGATGTAGTAACTCGCATTGTCGAGGCCGCGGAAAGACATCGTTGGCCCCTTCTCGCTGCCCTCGGCCGTATGGTTATAGACGACGTCCATGATGACTTCGATACCGGCGGCATGGAACTTCCTGACCATGGTCTTGATCTCAGTGATCTTGTCACCCGAGAGATAGCGCGCCTGCGGTGCGAAGAAACCGAGTGTCTGGTAACCCCAGTAATTCGTCAGCTTCTTCTCTTCGAGATAGCGGTCGTTCGGGAAGAACTGGATTGGCAGCAGTTCGATCGCGGAAATGCCGAGCTTCCAGAGATGATCGATGATCGGATCGCTGCACATGCCGAGGAAGGTGCCACGCAATCTTTCAGGCACTTTCGGATGCAGCATCGTCAGTCCCCGAACGTGCGCCTCATAGATGATCGTCTCCGGCCATGGCCGCCGGATCGCTTGTTCACCAGCCCAGTCGAAATCCGGATCCTGAACGACACCCTTGACCATGTAAGGCGCGCTATCGCGTTCGTCGAAGGAAAGATCGTCCTTGCCGATCGTATAACCATAAAGCGCGTCGTCCCATTTGAGATCGCCGAGCACTTGCTTGGCATAGGGATCGAGCAACAGCTTGTTGGCATTGAAGCGATGGCCGTTCTTCGGATCGTAGGGACCGTGCGCGCGGTAGCCATAGACCGTGCCCGGACCGACACCGGCGATATAGCCCGACCAGATATCACCCTCGCGCTTCGGCAGCGGCAACCGGGCAACCTCTTTCTTACCGTCGGGAGAGAACAGGCAGAGCTCTACCTGTTCTGCGTGTGCGGAGAAAACCGCAAAATGCGTGCCTGAACCGATATATTCCGCCCCCAGCTCCGGTTTCAGGAAGTCGAGTTCGGAAAAGGAAAAGCTCATGACGCCTCCGCTTGATGAATGGCCAAGCGGGAAACGTCATAGCAGTGCGAAAGTTCCCTCAGTTTGCGCCGTTTTGGTCCAGATCAGGGCATCAGCTGGCCGCCATTGACCTCGATGATTTGACCGGTGATGTAACCTGACAAGGTCGGCGAGGCGAGAAAGAGATAAGCGCCGACGCAATCCTCCGACGTGCCGACGAAGCCCATCGGAATGGATTTGCGCTGCAGTTCCATCTGCTCATCATTCGTATACCGCTCGTGGAAGGGCGTTGCGATGACGCCCGGCGCGACTGCATTGACCCGGATCCTGTCGGCGACAAATTCCTTGGCGTGTCCGTGGGTTATCGTCGAAACGAAACCCTTCGAAGCCGCATAAAGAATTGCGCCATTGCCGCCGCCGTTGCGCGCCGCAATCGAGGTCGTGTTGATGATGAAACCGCCCTGCTTCTTCAACCAGGGATGGGCCGCGCGTGTTGCCGCCAGCACCGAACGGGCATTGAGGTTCATGACCTTCTCATAATGCTCATCGGTATATTCCGAAGTCGGCTTGCGGCCGAGCATGCCGCCGGCATTGTTGATCAGGCCGTCGAGATGGCCGAAGGTCTTGGCCGTCTCTTCGACGACCCGCTCCGTCTCGCCTTCCCGCGAGACGTCGCCATGCACCAGATGCACCGTACCCCCGGCTGCCCTGATTTCATCGGCAAGCTTTTCGGCCGGTTCACGGCTGGCATTGTAGTGCACGCCGACCTTGACGCCCTGGGCGGCCAGAGCGCGGGCGACGGCCGCGCCGATGCCTGTCGAGGCGCCAGTGATCAGCACGGCCTTGCCCGCGAGGTCTGGAATCTTGATGGATGCAAGCGATTGAGCAAGATCTGCCATGCGACGATAGCCTCCCGAAAAACCAAGGACATAGGTGATGAAACGATATGTGCCAGTCTTAGCAGGCGAGATCGCAGAAGGGCAATGCACGAAAGAGCGAGATGGGCGTGCCGGCGGCAACGGGTGCTGCCGTTGACAAATGACTGGCAGGCCATAGTCTCGGCCTTCGGTCCGCGGTGAGGGTTACCGCTCTTTGAGGGGAAGACATGCTCAAGCGCATGAAATGGCTGCTTTTTCTGGGCCCTGCCCTCGGTCTTTCTGCCTACGGGCCTGCAGATGCCCAGACACTCGACACGATCAAGCAGAGCAAGATCATCCGTCTCGGCTATATCGCCGACGAGAAGCCCTTCTCCTTCAAGAAGGTGGATGGCAGCCCTGCCGGCTATGCGATCGATCTCTGCCGCCGCATCGCCGATGAGGTCGGCCTCGAGGTTTCCGGCCTGAAGAAGAATTATATCGAGACGACGCTGTCTGATGGGTTCGGCGCGGTGAAGGACGGCAAGATCGATCTGCTCTGCGGTGCGACCACGATCAATCTTGCCCGGCGAGAAAGCGTCGACTTCTCCCAGCCTATCTTCCTGACGGGTGCCAGCGCGCTGTTGCGCAAGGATTCCCCCGATTACCTGCAAATCCTCTTTCTCGACAAGCGCCCCGTCAGCGCCGTCGACCTGAAGTCGCCGGCCCAGAGCTCGATCGGTGCGCGCGCCGGCACGACGACCGGTGCAACGTTGCGCGATGCCATCGGTCCCGACGTGCCGCAGACCCACATCATCGATTTTCCGACGCATGAGGACGGATTGAAGGCGCTCGAGGATCACAAGATCGATGCCTACTTCGCCGACCGGTCCCTCCTCATCGGCCTTGCCGATCGGGCGGGAAACCCTTCCGAACTGGAGCTCGGCAGCCGCCTTTTCACCCACGAGCCTTATGGCATCGCGATGCGGCGCGACGATTCCGCCTTCAGGCTTCTCGTCGACCGCACGTTGACGGGCTTCTACACCTCGAACGACTTCCCAAAGCTGCTCAAGGCCTATTTCGGAGCGGAGGCACCGGCCCTGCGCAGCCAAATCATGATGCAGTCGATCCCCGAATAGGCCGCTCTCAGACCCGTTCGAGCGCCACAGCAATGCCCTGGCCGACGCCGATGCACATGGTCGATAGCGAATAACGACCGCCGGTTTCGGCAAGTTCCAGCGCTGCGGTGCCGGTGATGCGGGCACCCGACATGCCGAGCGGATGGCCGAGCGCAATCGCACCGCCATTGCGGTTTACGCGCTGATCGTCATCGGCAATGCCGAGCTCGCGCAGAACGGCAAGTCCCTGGCTGGCAAAGGCTTCGTTAAGCTCGATCACATCGAACTGTTCCTGCTTCATGCCGAGGCGTGCCATCAGCTTGCGGGAAGCCGGGACAGGTCCAATGCCCATGACGCGCGGCGGGACGGCCCCGGCCGCACCTCCGAGAATACGGGCGATCGGCGTCAGGCTATATTTCCTGGCCGCCGCTTCCGAAGCGATGATGAGGGCAGCCGCTCCGTCATTGACGCCCGAAGCATTACCGGCTGTCACCGTACCGCCCTGACGGAAGGGCGTCGGCAGCTTGGCGAGCGCTTCCATGCTGGTTACGCGCGGATGTTCGTCCTTCTCGACGATGATCGGATCGCCCTTGCGCTGCGGGATGGTCACCGAGGTGATTTCCTTGGCCAGCCTGCCGCTTGCCTGGGAGGCCGCAGCGTTCGCCTGCGAGCGTACGGCAAAGGCGTCCTGGTCCTCGCGGCTAACCTTGTAATCCTCGGCAACGTTCTCGCCGGTTTCCGGCATGGAATCGACGCCATACTGCTTCTTCATCAGAGGATTGATGAAGCGCCAGCCGATCGTCGTGTCGTGGATTTCCGCAGCGCGCGAAAAAGCGGTATCGGCCTTCGGTATCACGAAGGGGGCTCGCGACATGCTTTCCACGCCGCCCGCAATCATCAGCTCGGCTTCGCCTGATCGGATGGCGCGCGCCGCGGTAATGACGGCATCCATGCCCGAGCCGCAGAGCCGGTTGATCGTCGTTCCCGGCACCGAGACCGGGAGGCCAGCGAGAAGCAGCGACATGCGGGCGACATTGCGGTTGTCCTCGCCCGCCTGATTGGCGCAGCCGAAGACGACGTCATCGACCACTTCCCAGTCGACGGAAGCGTTCTTCGCCATCAGCGCCTTCAGCGGAATGGTGCCGAGATCGTCGGCGCGAACGGAGGAGAGCGAGCCGCCGTAGCGGCCAATGGGCGTGCGGATATAATCGCAGATAAAGGCCTCGGTCATGGACTTGTCCTCAGAGTTCGGGAACGACGAGATCGGCAACCGGCCCCTCGATATGGAGCGGTGCGCCGGTCATGGCCTGCAGTTCCTCGGCCGACATCGCGGCAAGCTTCTCGCGCAGCACGAAACGTCCGTCCTTGATGTCGATGACGGCATGGCTCGTGTAGACGCGGGTAATACAGCCCACACCCGTCAGCGGGAAAGCGCATTTGTCGACCAGTTTCGGCTCGCCGTTCTTGGTGACATGCTCGGTGATGACGCAGACTTGCTTGGCACCATGGACCAGATCCATGGCGCCACCGACGGCCGGCACACCCTTGGCGCCGACGCGCCAATTGGCGAGATCGCCGTTTTGAGCGACCTGGTAGGCGCCGAGAATTGCGACATCGAGATGGCCGCCGCGTACCATGGCAAAGCTGTCGGCGTGATGGAAGAAGGCTGCACCCGGCTTCAGCGTCACTGCCTTCTTGCCGGCATTGATAAGGTCCCAATCCTCTTCGCCAGATGGTGGTGCCTCACCGAAGTTGAGAATGCCGTTTTCGGTGTGGAAGATCGCCTGCCGGCCTGGCGGCTGATAGCGCGCGACCATTTCCGGAAAGCCGATGCCGAGGTTCACATAGGCGCCATCGGCAATGTCCTGGGCGGCGCGCCAGGCGATCTGGGCGTTGGATAGCTTGATGTCTTCTCTGGTGTCGACGGTCATACGTAGGCCACCCCGGCTCGAATGAGCTCTTCTTCCTGCTGCGGATTGGCGATCTCGACGACGCGATCGACGAAGATGCCGGGTGTGACGACCTGTTCGGGATCGATGCCGCCAGCCGGCATGATCGTCGAGACCTGCGCAATCGTCTTGGCAGCCGCCATGCACATCAGCGGGTTAAAGTTGCGGCCGGCCTTGTTGTAGGTGAGGTTGCCGTAGGTATCGCCAACATGCGCCTTGACGATCGCAAAATCGGCCTTCAGCCAGCGTTCCTGCACATAGTGGCGGCCATCGAACTCGGCGATGACCTTGCCTTCTGCAAGATCGGTCCCATAGCCGGTCGGCGTATAGAAAGCAGGAATGCCGGCTCCGCCGGCACGGATCCGCTCGGCGAGCGTTCCCTGCGGCACGAGCTCCAGCTCGATCTCGCCGGCCAGATATTTATCCGTGAAAGCGCGCGGGTCGGATGAGCGCGGGAAGGAGCAGATCATCTTCCTGACCATGCCGGCATCGATCATTGCCGCGATGCCGATGCGGCCATTGCCGGCATTGTTGTTGATGACCGTGAGATTTTTCGGCCCTCTGTCGATCAAGGCGTGAATGAGCTCGATCGGCGCACCCGAGCCACCGAAGCCACCGATCATCACGGTAGCGCCGTCGCCGATTTCAGAGACGGCGTCCGCCGCGCGCCCGATTGTCTTGTCCATGCTGGATCTCTCCTTGCCGGATGAGGCTCCTTCGTGCCCCCAATGAGAAAGGCATAAAGCGAGAGCCATCTGGACGGCAAGAATTTTGTGCGTTATTTTATTTTTGTTCGTATATCGCACAAAAATAAACTGGGCTGCGCGGCGAACGCGGCCGAGCAGCGCAATGGCCTTATGTCGTGATGCCTGAGAGCGAGGTAGTGAAAAAGGCTTTCTAAAGATGCGCGATGCTCACTCGGCACTGCCGATTGTCGCCGTCAGCTCAGTTCGCATCTGTGCTTCGACCTTTTGACGCAATGTCATGAGCTGCGTGCAAAGATCATCAAGGTCATCATTCTTCTCATCGGGAAAGGCTGACGCTTGCGACATTGCTCGTCTTCTTGTGCCATGCGGTCACTTTGGCTCGAAAACACGAATGCCCGATGACACTCCAGCGAACATTGAGATACGTCAACGCGCATTCCTTTGAGGTGAGGGCCAAGCGAAGAGTTTGCGGAGCCGGGCAGCCGGCTCCCAGCGTTCAGGCTCCCTCAGCCACTTCCGAATAAATCGGCTCCTGCTTGCAATATTCGGCTCGGCACGTCCGAGGTGAGGAACCGCGTTTATATGTCCGCACGCGCGCACCAAACGTATGCCCCTCGCGCGGCATAAAAAAAGGAATCGCAACACAGGGTGGTATTCGCGTATGATCCCGTTTAGCGTACGCTAAAAGGAAAACCGATGGCTGCGGGGCGCGGATGTCGACGGTAATTGCCATTCTCGGCGGCGTCGGGTTGTTCCTGCTCGGCATGACCGTCATGACCGACGGATTGAAGGCTCTGGCCGGCTCGGCGCTGCGCTCGGTCCTCGGCAAAGCGGCGGCCACGCCTTTCACAGGCGCTTTCTGGGGTGCGCTAATCACGCTGCTCGTGCAGTCTTCGAGCGCTGTGACTATGACGACGATCGGCCTTGTCAATGCCGGGCTTCTGACCTTCCCGCAGGGGCTTGGCCTCGTGTTCGGAGCCAATGTCGGCACGACGGGCACAGGCTGGCTGGTGGCGTTGCTCGGCGTGCGCGTCTCGCTGTCCGCCTACGCCCTGCCCCTGATCTTTGCCGGCGCGCTAGCCAAGCTGCTTGGCGGCGGGCGAAGCGCGGCAGCGGGCAGCGCGCTCGCAGGCTTCGCGTTGGTGCTCTACGGGCTCACGACCCTTCAGCAGGGCATGGGAGGCCTCGCTGAAAGCCTGCATCCATCCGATTTGCCCGCAGTGCTCGGTGTGCCGGGAGTTGGCTGGATCTCAGGCTCGGTCGGCCTCCTGACCCTGATCGCCGTCGGCCTGGCGATGACCGCGGTCATGCAGTCATCGACGGCTGCCATCGCCGTCACGATTGCGGCTTTCTATGCCGGGGCGATCAGCCTCGAGCAGGGTGCGGCCCTGATCATCGGCCAGAACATCGGAACAGCGACGAGTTCCGCGTTGGCGGCCATCGGCGCCAGTTCGACGGCCAAGCGCCTCGCCCTTGCCTATGTGCTGTTCAAGGTCGTAGCCGCACTCATCGCAATCCTCGCTTTTCCGTTTACCACAGCGGCGATGAGAGCGTTTGCCGCGTCAGTCGACGGGACGACGCTCCTGGCCGCCTACCACACGGCCTATAATGTCGTCGGAGTCGCGGTGCTCCTTCCGGCGACGCGATGGTTCACCCGCATCGTGGAGCGCATTCTGCCCTCCAGAGAGACACCGCTCGAACGTGCGCTCGATCCAAGCGCGCTCGTCAATCCGGTGATCGCGGTCGAAACAACCCGGCGCGTCGTGGCGGAGATCCTCAAGACGTCGGCGGCTTCAGTCGCCGCTGCCCTCTCGGACGAGGGTGGTCGTACGATGCAGGATAGCGCGGCAGCGGCCGCAGCACTCGCGCGGGCACAGGATTTTCTCTCCGAGCTGAAAGAACCGCCCGAGACGGAAGAGGAGCGGCAGCGCATGACGAGCACGTTGCACGCGCTTGAACATGCCTCGAGGCTCGTGGAAATCCTTGAGGAAGGCGGCATTCCCGAACGGATGGCCGGTGTATCCGATGACTTTCGCGTCGCTGAGCTTTGCATGCAGGCGATGCGGGCGACGCAGATGGTTGGTGAATCGATTACCGCAGAATCTGCGCTTACGGCGCGGGCGGAGCCGATTGGCTGGACCGTTTCGGCTGAGGTCGACGCCTCGTTCGCACACATCGAGCGCGCGGCGAAGGACCTCGGCGCCTTGCAGCGCGATCACCGCGCCGAGACCCTCGCCGCCGTCGCACCCGGAAAATTGACTGCCACCGAAGCCTTTGCCCGCGTCGACGCTGTCCGGCGGCTCGACCGGATCGCGCATCATGCCTGGCGCTCGGCGACGCATCTCCTGGGCCGACATGAACACACGGGAGAGGCGATCGACCCGCGAGCGTGACAATCGAGACCGGTGGTCCGACCAGACACACCGCAATGGGAGGGGAAGACGATGGTTCAGTTGACGATAGTGACAGGCGCGAGCGCAATAGCCTGGCACGCGATGCCGGTTGCGGATATCGAACAGCGGCTCAATGTCGATCCCGAGTAGAGCCTCGCTGCCGCGGAAGCGGAAGGGCGGCTTGGCACCTATGGACAGAACCGGCTACCGCGGGCAAGAAGAAGGACCCGCTGGTGGGGTTCTTCGCCCATTTCAACAACGTTCTCATCTATGTCCTGCTCGTGGCCGGCTTCATCAAATTGATGCTCAGCCTGTGGCTCAACGCCTCGATCGCAAAGCTCGTTATTCGATCCATCCCCTCATTGAGACCCCCGCACCATATCAGCAGGGAGAGACACCGATAAGCATCAAGTAAGCTGCTCCACAAGCGCCGAGCTCAATTTAGATCGAGCCCGTCGCGCCGTCAGACTTAACGTCCTCTGGCTTCCCGCGATGTGGGCAGTGTCGTGCTTTCCCAATGCCACTCGACATTTCCGGGTACAAATCCGAGCTTGAGGTTCCTGCGACCAATAATTCGACGGCTTCCGGTGTTCGGCGCGAGATGGTCGATATCTGTCAGGAACGCGTCAAAACTGTCACGCCAGCGTGGATCGATGTGGTGGTCGGACGCAAGCATGCGTCGATACTGTTCCCGCAGGAACTTGTGCTTATGAGTTTTTGGCATGGTGCTCGGGTGGGAATGCTGAGGTGTGGGAGCAATAGTGAGCGGGCCGTATAATTTGAGTTTACGTTCATTGTAAAGTGCCTCTTGTCGGCAAAGCAGATTAACCGTCACTTTCATCCGGCTCGTCGCGACTGGCGGAACCCGGACGCGAAGCGACATAGGCAGCGCAGGCGAGGATCAGCGCACCGACAATGATCGCGAGCGGAACAGACGGCTTGGAAGTAGCGAGGAATATCGCGTATCCCGCCGACATCCCGATCAAGGCTAAGCTCTTGGACTTGCCGGAAATCGCGCCATTCTCGCGCCAGTCACGCAGTGAGCCGCCAAATCGACTGTTCATCAGAGAAGCCTCCAGGCGCGGAGATGACCGGCTGAAGAACCATGCGGCCAGGATCAGGAAAATCGTCGTCGGCATGAGCGGCAGAATGGCGCCGATAATTCCAAGGCCAACCATCAACAGACCAAGGCAAAGGTAGACAGCCCGTCGGAACGAACTGCGCGATGGACCTGGCGTAGAACTCAATTCACACACTCCTGTCGCGTCGTCAGGCCCCGAGATAATCGAGGCCCCACTCGCCATCCATTCACGGAAGCATCAATTTTGACATCGACGGTCGCCCAGCCGACGCGTAAGTTCGCCGAACCACACGACCACCTTGCGCAACACATTCCAAACATCTGAGCGGAACCTCTACCATGACGACCCACGATTTCGTCGCGACTGCCTTTTACAACGTTATTGGCACCTTGCCTCCTGCCTTGAAAATCATGAGTGGCGATACGGTCGTAACCCGCACGCTCGATGCATGGGGCTACGACGAGGATGAGGTCCAGCGGGCACACGGTCCAAATCCTATGAATGGGCCGATCTTCATCGAAGGTGCCGAACCCGGAGATGCCCTCAAGGTCGAAATTCTGGACATGAAGCCAACGCGGGACATGGGCTTCACTCGCAGTGTGCTGGCGGCAAATGTCATCGATCCCGAGGCGGCTCGCGATCTTCCGAGGTCCGAAAAGACGCTGTGGGACATCGACCGGCAAGCGATGACGGTGAAGCTGAAGGAGCAGGTTGCCGGCATCGAAACCCTGATGCTGCCGCTATCGCCGATGATCGGATGTTTCGGCGTGGCGCCGAGCCACGGCCAGGCGATCTCAACGGCGACCAGCGGCGCATACGGCGGAAACATGGACTATCGCCTGCTCGGTCCAGGCGCGACGATCTGGTTTCCGGTCTTTGCGCCCGGCGCATTGTTCTTTCTCGGCGATTGCCATGCGGTCCAGGGTGACGGCGAAATCGTCGGTACCGGCGTCGAAACGACATTCGAGGTCACGGTCCGCCTGACCGTCGAAAAGGCAAGGCCGATGTCCTGGCCGAGGGCCGAAATTGCCGATGATATCATCACCATCGGCAATGCAAGGCCGCTGGATCAGGCTCTGCAGCATGCCACGACCGAAATGCTGAACGTACTCGTAGCGGACTACGGCCTGACGAAGGTGGCGGCCAGCCATTTGCTCGGCCAGGTGGTCCGCTACGATATCGGCAACGTCTTCGACCCTGCCTATACGATCGCCTGCCGGGTTGCGAAGAAATGGCTTCCGGCGCGCTGAGCAATTGCCGGCCGCACAAGGGCCGCGATCGACCTCACCCATCATCGATCCGGCAACCGAACTTCTGAGCCGCTACCAAGGAGCCAGACAAGTCCATGCGCGAAAGCGATTTCGTCAGCGGCTTCGCCCGCGGCCTCAAGGTGATCGAAGCTTTCGGCGAAATGCATCGTCGGCTATCCATCACCGATGCGGCGAAGCTTACCGGCCTCGACCGCGCCACGGTGCGCCGCTCGCTGCTGACGCTCGCCGAACTCGGCTACGCCGATTATGACGGCAAGTTTTTCACGCTGACACCGAAGATCCTGCGGCTCGGGCATGCCTATCTGGAGGCGACACCGCTGCCGGTGCTCATTCAGCCGCATCTCGATGCGCTCTCCGAGAAGGCGGGCCAGAGTGCGTCCGCTTCGGTGCTCGACGGCAGCGAGATCGTCTATATCGCCCGCGCCTCGCAGCGCCGCGTCATGTCGATCAATCTCACGCCCGGCAGCCGTCTTCCCGCCTATTGCGCCTCGATGGGCCGCGTACTGCTTGCCGCCCTCCCTGAAGCCGAGGCGCGGGCGGTTCTTTCCCGAAGCGAGTTGAAGGCGAACACGCCGAACACGAAGACCGATCCTGGGGAACTGATGGCGGAGTTCCGCAAGGTTCGCGCACAGGGCTATGCTCTCATCGACCAGGAGCTTGAGATCGGCCTCTGCTCCATCGCCGTACCGGTCGAAAACGACCGCGGCCAGACGGTAGCGGCCATCAATATCGGCGCACCGGCCGCCCATGTGCCGGCGGCCGAGATGGTCGCGCGCTACCTGCCGCTACTCAAGCAAACGCAAACCACACTGCGCACCGTGCTGCGCTAAAGCATGTCGTTATCGCAAAAGTGCGCAGCAGTTTTGCGATAACGACATACGTCGAACAAAACCGAAGGCTTGGCAAGCGCATCTGAAAGATTGCGACACCCTTTAGCTAGAGGGTGTGGGCGCAACGTCCTGGAGACGCTGGCCTTCGGGTGGTTCTGTCTTGCCGGCCGATCGGCAGAATTGCTTACGACGCTTACGATGGCACACATGAACTTTGTAAGCGCATTTCCGTAGCGGTTTCAATGATTTGTTGCTTCGCTTACGGACTTACGAAGATAATGGTGAACTCAGTTGGCGGGACAGACCGGTATTCCAAAGGGGGCTATTGGCTATCCCCATGAGAGTTGGAGACATGCCGTAATTTTGTAAGTTTGTAAGTGCGATCGCTAAGATCGCCGATTTTGTTCGGTAAGCGCACTTACAAAATTTGCCCACGCATGGCAGCGCTTACAAAATTCGGGCATCAGGCTGCTAGAAGTGCCGAGCCATCCAGCCGGCAGTGATCAACGCGCCATTCCAGATGAGGCAGCCGATGAACGTGGCGATAGCAAAACGGATGGCATCGATCGAGACCACCGCAGAGGCAAGGCCTGAATAGACCCGTGCGGCCGGCACCAACTGCACCAGCGCCATGCGCGTCATGCTTTCCGCATACCAGCCCGAGGCTTTGCGCGCTGCCGTGAAGCGCCCCAACCATGCCGATAACGGCCGAAGGCCCGGATAGGACCCGGAGAGGCGCGCCAGACAATACCAGCAAAGTGACCCTGCCATCGAACCGAAGGCGGAAATGACGACGAGCGGGACCACGGCCGAAAATTCCGAGCCTGCCGTCAGCCCAAAGAACAGGTAGATGCCGACTGACGGGACGACCGGAACCAATTTCTCCAGCATCGCGACGACCATCACGCCGCAGAGGCCTGTGGCAAGGATACAGGTCACGAAGTTCGGCAAAGCCATGAGCCGTCACTCCGGCCGGCGCGAAATGCGAAAGACGCTGGCGGGCGGAATATTCAGGCGGACCCGGCCGAGCCTCTCCGCCCGCAGGCCCAATTCCGCAAGCACATCTGGTGGTACGGAACAGGATTGGCCGTAGGTGAACTGGTAGAAGGCGCCGCCGCGTTCCAGCAGGCTGAACCCGCCGCCGACGATGGCGGTGATGACCTCGATGGGCATGTTGCGAAAAGGCAGACCGCTGACGATTGCCGCCTGCGGCCCGAGCTCGGCCTTGCAGGCAGAAAGCTCGCACGCGTCTCGCTGGAGGATCGTCACGTCAGGAAAGCGCTGCTGCAGCGGAGCGATGAAGCGGGTTTCGAGCTCCACCAGTGTCAGGTCTCGCGCCGGTAGGCCGCGTTTGAGAAGCGCCTCGGTGAAAACCCCTGTGCCGGGGCCAAGCTCCAGTACCTTGCCCGCCGAAGGCTCGATCTCGCTGGTCATCAACCGCGCCAGCCGCCCTCCTGAGGGCACGATCGCGCCGATTTTCCTGGGTTCGGCGAGAAGCGCACTAAAGAAGGCGGCCAGCGGCGGCTGTTGCATGCGGGTCTCCAGCATCGATTGTCGGCTTACGGTATTCCCCTTTCAAATGATGCGAACATGACGTGCACCCGCGCCATCGGAAAGATTCACGCGGTCTGGACCGTCGGCTCGAAGCTCATGTTGAAGCTTGCCCCACCGCTTTCCGCATTCGACACCCATACGCGCCCGTGGTGCAGCTTCACGATCTCGCGCACGAGATGGAGGCCAAGCCCGATGCCCTGGCTGCGACCGTTCGCACGCTGGAAGGGCTCGAAGATCCGCTCCCGGTCCTCAGGCGCGATACCAGGGCCTTCATCGCTGACGGAAATTTGTGCGGGGCGTTCGACGGCGATGGTAATCGTACCGCTCCTGCCGCCATGCTGGATGGCGTTCTGCACCAGATTGCCAATCGCCCGTTCCAGCGCCGTCTCATCGCCGAGGATGCGCTCCGGCATCGAACGCAACTCGAAATTCGCCTGATAGCCGGCGGCGATGATCAGCGGTGCAAGCTCGGCGGCCTGCCGCCGCGCTATGGTCGCAAGGTCGATGGAGCAATCTGGCACCGGCTCCTGATTAAGCCGCTGCAAGTCGAGCAACTGCTGGGCCAGCGTCGAAAGGCGCGCGACATCTTCCAGCAGCCGGTTGGTCGCCTCAGTCGGCGGCATGGTTTCCAGCCGGTTCTGCAGGATGGCAATCGGCGTGCGCAACTCATGGGCGGCGGCCAGCATGAAGCGCCGCTGCTTGTTGTGGTCGTCGTCGAGCCGTTGCAGCGTCTCGTTCATGGCGATCACCAGCGGCGCAACTTCTTCCGGCACATTTTCGAGCGGCAGGCGGTAGCCGCGTGTCGTCCCGTCGATGCCTTGTGCTGCCTGCGCCACCTCGCTCAATCCGCGGTGGATACCCCGCGCCACGAAGGGTGTGACCGCCAGTGTTATCAGGCCCGTCAGCAAAATCACCGGCAGCACGATACCGGAGGCGATTGCCATGAAGACGACCAGAAGTTTGCCGGCCGAAAGGCTGCCCTGTCGGCCGACGATGACGAGCAGATCGCCGTGATCCGTCTTTATTTTCTGCAGGCGCGCGGCAATCGTCGCGGGATTGTCCTCGTCCCCATTGAAACGGGCTTCGGCGATATCGGTACCCGACGCGGCGATGGCGAGATATTGCGCCGGCACATTGCCTTCGCTGACCATGCGTCCCTGCTGATCGCGTACCAGAAACCAGAAGTCGGCCGCCTTATCGCGCTGATAGCCCAGATCGTCGGTGTTGGTGATACGCATCGAACCGTCGGCGTTCCAGGCAATCGACTCCGTGACTGCATCGATTGCATGTTCATCGGGTGCGAAGATGCCACTCATGCCCGAAATCCAGAAGACGAAGGCAAAGGCGATCGCGATCAGCACCAGGGTCGCTGCCTGCAGCGCCACCAGCCGGCGAATCAGCCTCCATTTCAGCGAATAGAACTTCATCTTCTTCATGGCCGGGCCTGCCGGATCAGGTAACCGACGCCACGGATCGTATGGATCTCGACCCCCGCGCACGCCGCATCGAGCTTGCGGCGCACGCGCGAAACATGCGCGTCGAGGGCATTGGACTGGATCTCGTCATCCATACCGTAGACCGCTTCCTCGAGGCTGGAGCGCTCCACCGTGCGGCCGGCGCGGCGCATCAGCGCTTCCAGCACCAGCAATTCGCGGCGAGGCAGTTCGAGCGCCATCTCGCCGACACGCGCCTCGCGGTTGCGCAGGTCGAAATGCAGCCGGCCGAGGCACAGGCTTTCGATCTCGATATTGCCCGGACGGCGCAAAATGGCCCTCAGGCGCGCCATCAGCTCCTCGACGGCAAAGGGTTTGGCGAGATAGTCGTCGGCGCCGAGATCAAGGCCTTCGATCCGGTCCTTCAGATCGCCGCGCGCCGTCAGCATGATAACCGGGACAGCCGGCTGGATACGGCGCGCGTCGGCGATCAGCTCCAGCCCGTCGCCGTCAGGCAGACTGCGGTCAAGCAGCAGGGCATCGTAGCTGTTCAGCCGCACGGCCTCCTCAGCCGCCTCGATAGTGGAAACGTGGTCCGTGATGATATTGTTGTTGCGGAGCGCCGCCACTAGCACGGCGGCCATTTCCGGTTCATCTTCCGCCAGCAAGACGCGCATTCAACCGTCCAACTTCAAAAGCCGCTCTCTGCACAGGCAAGATTGCGTCAGCATGACGCGAAAGGCCAGAGCGGTGTGGCGTCAATCTCCGAAAGGCAGACTGATTGCCTCGGTTCGTGCTTCAAGCGCGCGGATGACGGCCGCCATATCCTCGCGCCCGAAGCCCAGGTTTTCGGTTTCGGCATAGAGCGCATGGCAGGCATCGAGCAGCGGCGAGGCGATGCCCGCCTGCCGCGCCGCTTCAGCCACAAGCCTGTTGTTCTTCAACACGTCAGAGATCGCCGCCTGCACTGAGAAATCCCGCTCCACGAGTTTGCCGCTCTTGATGCGTGATATGCCACTCGCCATCTGGCCGGCATCGACGACGGCCCTGAAAATCCCCATGTCCAGCCCCTGCCTGCCGGCAAAATGGGCCGCTTCCGCCAAACCCGTGACCGACGTGATGAGAAAGATGTTGACGGCGAGCTTCATCAACAGCGCATTCGGCACTGCACCGCAGACGACCATCTCCCGGCACATGGGCGTCAGCAGCGGACGAACCTCCTCGACTACGTCAGCCTCTCCGGCAAGCATAGCCACAAGCTGGCCCTCCTCTGCCGGTCGGCGCGAGCCCGAAACGGGCGCTTCGACATACCGGCCGCCTGCTGCGTGGATATCCGCTTCAAGCGCTTTCGAATAGGCCGGAGCCGTCGTTCCCATATGGATGACGACATGCCCGGCGACACGTGCGGCAAAGTCAGGCGTGCCCCGCTGGAGAACAGTGTCAATCACTGCCTCTGTCGCAAGCATCAGGATCACAGTGCGGGCCTTGCCGAAAACCGCATCGACATCGGCAGCCACCTCGGCGCCGGCCGCCCGCAACCTCTCCACACTTTCCGGCGAACGATTCCAGACGATGAGGTCCGTGCCTGCCCGCGCAAGATTGAGTGCCATCGGCATGCCCATCACGCCGAGACCGATGAAGCCTGTTTTCATTGCTGCCGCCTCCTTGGATAGCCAGGGGCGACAAGTCTACGAACAAAGGTGGCGACTGTCTTGAAGGTTAGTGCGCAGGTGCGGGCTGGCCGGAAATTTCCAGCGCCGCCTCGCGGATCGTCTGTGTGAGGATCGACAGCGGCAGCGAAGGAATGGAATCCGTACGCACCGTCAGTCCGACCGGCCCCTTCGTCTCGCTGGTATCGATCGGCAGGGCGGCAAGCACACCATCGGCAATGTCGCGTGCGACTACACCATTGGAAATGATCCAGATCGCGTCGCTGTCGCGTACGAAAGCGCGGCCAAAGGCATCGGAAACCGTTTCGATCTGGCTTGGCAGACTGGCGACGCCATTGGCGATCAGAAAGTTCTCAACCACCGGCCGGATAATCGAACCGCGGGTCGGCATCAGAAGCGTATAACGGCCGAGCTCGGCGAAGAGCGATTTGCCGGGAGCAAGCAGCGGATGGCCGGCGCGCACGGCAAAGACGACCTGTTCGGAATAGAGATGCTCGAAGGAAAAGCCGGCCATCCTTTCCGCACCTGCCAAACGCCCGACGACGAGGTCGAGATCGCCTATGCGAAGCTGCTCCAGAAGCACGGCATTGTCGCCGGTGACGATCTTCACCCGGCTCCAGGTATTTTCCTTTAAAAACAGATCCATCGCCCGTGGCATGATGCGCGTCGAGACCGTCGGCAGCGCGCCGATACGGATCGGCGGAGCATCGCCGAACTGCTCCTGCGAGACGGAATCAAGCCCCTGCCGCAGCGCCGTCAGCGCAGCACCCGCATGGCGCAGGAAGACCTCGCCGTAGCGCGTGATCCGGATGCCGCGGCCATCGCGCTCGAAGACGCCGACGCCGAGCGCCTGTTCCAGCTCACGGATCGTCTTCGTTACCGCCGGCTGGCTGACATGCAAAAGCTCGGCCGCCTTCATCACGCTTTTCTGCCGCGCCACCTCGACAAAGGCCTGCAGATGGCGAAACTTGATGCGGCTATCGATCATTGCTTTCATAACCCATGAGTTATTGGAAAGCGGGAAAATATCATTTTACTTAACCGGATCAACTCACCAAATTGGGTGTGGAGGAGATTTAAAGTGCAGTTTGCCAGTATCAACGATGTAACGATCCACTACCAGCTCATCGGGGCTCCGGCTGACAGGCCGGTTATCGTCTTTGCCAATTCGCTCGGCACGGATTTCCGGATCTGGCGGGATGTGATCGTCCGTCTTGCCGGCGACTTCGCCATCATTCTCTATGACATGCGCGGCCACGGCCTCTCCGATGTCGGCCAGGTGCCCTACGCCATGGAGGATCATGCCACCGATCTTGCCGGCCTGCTCGACCTTCTCTCGGTCAAGGATGCGGTCATCTGTGGTCTCTCGGTCGGCGGCCTTGTCGCCCAATCGCTCTACCAGCGCCGCCCGGATCTGGTGAAAGCGCTGATCCTCTGCGACACCGCCCACAAGATTGGCACGGCCGAAAGCTGGAACAATCGGATCGCCGCCGTCGAGAAGAACGGCATCGCCAGCATTGTCGACATAGTGATGGAGCGCTGGTTCACACCTGCCTTCCGTCGACCGGAAACCATCGCCTATGCCGGCTATTGCAACATGCTGATCCGCCAGCCGGTGGAAGGTTATATCGCCACATGCGCGGCGATCCGCGACGCCGATTTCAGCGAAGCCGCGCGCAAGATCAAAGTGCCGACCATCTGCGTGGTCGGTGATCAGGACGGCTCGACGCCGCCGGATCTGGTGCTTTCAACGGCAAAGCTGATCCCTAACGCGCGCTATGAAATCATCAAGGACTGCGCCCATATTCCGCCTGTCGAGCAGCCGGAAGCGCTGACGGCGATCATCCGCGCCTTCCTCTCTTCCATTGGAGAAAAGAGCCCATGAGCGACACCGCGTCCGAACGCTATCACCAGGGCATGGTAACCCGCCGCTCCGTTCTCGGCGATGCGCATGTCGATCGCGCCCAGGCGGCCTCGACCGAATTCGACAGGCCGTTCCAGGAGCTGATCACCGAGGCTGCCTGGGGCCACGTCTGGTCCCGGCCGGAGCTGACGAAACGCGAGCGCTCGATGATCACCATCGCACTGCTTGCCGCGCTCGGTCAGGATGACGAGGTGGCGATGCATGTGCGCGCCACCGCCAATACCGGCGCCTCCCGGGAGGATATTCGCGAGGCGCTGCTGCATGTGGCAATCTATGCCGGCGTGCCGGCCGCCAATCATGCGATCAAGATCGCAAAGCAGGTTTTCGAGCAGATGGACGCCGGCAAGGCGGCCTGAGGGGGAGAGAATGTCCGACTTACCGAACCGCAAGCCAGAAACCGGGGCCTTCTTCGCCCGTGACCGCGCCTGGCATCCGCCGGCCTATGCGCCGGGCTACAAGACCTCGCTCCTGCGCTCGCCCCAGCGCGCGCTGCTATCGCTCGACGGAACGATCTCGGAAATCACCGGCCCGGTCTTCGGCCATTCGATAATCGGCGAGATGGATAACGACCTGATCCATAATTTCGCGCGGCCCGGCGAGAGCGCCATCGGCGAACGCATCATCGTCCACGGTCGGGTGCTCGACGAGCGCGGCCGGCCGCAGGCTGGCGTTCTCGTGGAATTCTGGCAGGCCAATGCCGGCGGCCGCTACCGCC